>JAZFPW010000292.1:0-8123 GCA_036444815.1 Gammaproteobacteria bacterium | reverse complement strand
CGCTTTCCAGGGATCGGGGGAAGCTCGTCGTTATTCCCGGGTTCCAGCATAGGCCTCTACTCGTGCCTTTAGTTTTTGTCCGGGTCGGAATGTGACGACCCGTCGTGCGGTGATCGGGATTTCTTCGCCCGTTTTCGGGTTACGGCCGGGGCGTCGGTTCTTATCGCGTAAGTCAAAGTTCCCAAATCCGGAAAGCTTCACCTGTTCGCCTGTCGCCAGTGCCTCACGCAGATCTTCATAGAAGAAATCGACCAATTCGCGCGCTTCGCGTTTATTTAAACCGAGTTCGTTAAAGAGCGACTCGGCCATGTCAGCTTTAGTGAGTGCCATAATGGGTCTAGGTTAGTTAAGTTCTTATTGTGGCCCCGAGCGCACGCCCCAGATGCTCCGTGACGGATGACACCGTGTGGTCTGCATCCGCGTCAGTAAGGGTGCGGGATGTATCTTGCAAAATCAACCCTAAAGCGACGCTTTTTAGGCTTGAATCGATTCCTTTGCCACGATAGACGTCGAAGACCATGACATTTTGTAACATGTCGCCGGCATTCTCGCGCACGCTTTCGATAATCCGATCCACGGAAATGTTTTCATCAACGACTACTGCAATGTCTCTTCGAACGGATGGAAATTTTGAGTAAGCGCGAAAGTTTGGTAACGCAGATTGCAGCGTTTCTTCTAAACGGAGCGCAAACAGGATCACATTCGTTCGTAGTTCCAAACGGCGTTCCAAGACTGGGTGCAGTGCACCCAGCCAACCGATATGCTCTCCAGCGAGCCGGAGACGAGCCGTCTGTCCGGGCCGCAACGCGGGATGTTCGGCGGGTGAGAATTGGAGCTCATCGAGCCTGCCCGTCAGCTGAAAAATCGCTTCGATATCCGCTTTAACGTCAAAGAAATCGGCGGCTGTGGCATCGAAATCCCAGTGTTCCGGCCACCGGCTTCCGGCCACAAGCCCTGCCAATACGTGAGTCTCGACAATTTTTTTCGCTACGACCGAGAATTGCGCTCCCATCTCGAAGAGCCTCATGCGGTTCTGTTGGCGGCTTAAATTCTGGGTCGCCGTCTTCAGTAATCCGGGCCAGAGCGAGCGACGCATGACACTCAAATCTTTGGAGATCGGGTTGGCTAACTTTGCCATTGCCGTACCTGGATTAATCGCGTTTTCCAGCTCTTCGTCGACGAAACTGTACGAGATAATTTCAGAGTAACCACGGGCCGCCAACAAGTCGGCGAGCCGATCTTCAGTCACACGGCTTTCGGTTGCTGTACCGAGATGACCTGCACTCAGCTCCGGGGTAACCGGAATATTGTCGTAGCCGATCATGCGCGCGACCTCTTCGAATAGGTCTTCCTCGATACGCAGATCGAAGCGAAATCCGGGCGGCGTGACACGCCAGCCACCCTTGTGTTGAGTTACATCCATCGCGAGAATTTTCAGGATGTGCTCGACGCTCTCGGTGTCCACGTCGAGACCGAGTATGGCTTGCAACCGATCATGTCGCAGCAGGATCGGTTCGTTCGCGGCCAGGTGGTCGGACAGCTTGGTCTCGACTATCGGGCCGGGTTCTCCACCCACGATCTCGACCAGCAGCGCCGTCGCGCGCTCGATCGCGCGAGCCTGATTTTCAGGATCGACGCCGCGCTCAAAGCGAGTGGCGGCGTCGGTCTGCAGCCCTAGACGACGTGCTCTTCCGGCCATCGCCGGCGGTGAAAAATAGGCTGCCTCGAGGAAGATATCCTGTGTTTGAGCATCGACGGCCGTGCTGTTGCCGCCCATAATTCCGGCGAGTCCGATAGCCCCCGAGCTGTCGGCGATCACCATCACATCGGGGTCGAGGCTGATCTCGCGGTCGTCCAGTAGCTTGAGTTTCTCGCGCTTGCGCGCGAGTCGCACTACGATACCGGTGTCGAGTTTTCGCTCGTCATAGCTGTGCAGCGGCTGGCCGAGTTCGAGCATCACGTAATTGGTCACATCCACCACGGGATGTATCGCCCGAAATCCCGCGCGGCGCAGGCGCTCCGCAAGCCACACCGGCGAGGTGGCGGTAATAGAAATACCGCGAATGAGACGCCCAACGAATCTTGGGCAACCAGCTTCCGCTTCGAGCGTGACGTTAAACGTCGCCGAGCTCTGCGCCTTAACCGGCACATTCGCCGGGGGTTCGAGTTCCAGTCCTTGAGTAGCGGCAACTTCGCGCGCGATGCCAACGACACTAAAACAGTCGCCACGATTCGGGGTCAGCTCGATGTCTAGAATTGCGTCGTCGAGTCGCAGATGGTCTCTGATTGACTCGCCCAATGGGGCGTCTTCCGCCAGTTCCAAGAGCCCGTCCGACTCCTCCGAGAGCCCTAGATCCTGGCCGGAGCAGAGCATGCCGTCCGAGGTGACGCCTCTGAGCTTGGCTCGGCCGATCTTCACCCCACCCGGCAGCTGCGCCCCTACTGGGGCGAAAGGGGCTCTGAGGCCGCTCGTGGCGTTAGGCGCCCCACAAACGACCACGTGTTGCTTTCGGCCGTCATCGACCTCGCACACCACGAGCCGGTCAGCGTCGGGGTGTGGTTGCACTCCAGTAATCTCCGCCACGACGGGGCCCTCGAAGTCGGGTGCGGCCGCCTCCACCGAGGACACCTCCAGGCCGGCCACCGTCAACCGTTCGGCGAGCTCTGCGGGTTCGAGATCGATACTGACCCACTCGCGGAGCCATTCGAGATTTACACGCACCGCAGTCTCCTCACGCGAACTGCTTGAGAAAACGAAGGTCGTTCTCGAAGAACAGCCGCAGGTCGTCCACGCCGTAGCGCAACATCGCGAGGCGCTCGACACCGAAGCCGAGTGCGTACCCCGTATATTCGTCAGGATCCACGCCGACGCCTTGAAGAACATTCGGATGCACCATGCCGCAGCCGAGAATCTCCAACCAGCGGCCGGACTCAGAGAGCACGTCGACTTCTGCGGACGGCTCCGTGAATGGAAAGTAGGATGCTCGAAATCGCAGCTCGACCTCTCGCTCGAAGAAGCTCGCGAGAAATTCGTAAACGAACGATTTCAGATTCGCGAAGCTGATACCACGGTCAACGGCCAGGACTTCGATCTGAGTGAACATCGGCGTGTGCGTCAGGTCGGAGTCGCAGCGATACACTCGACCTGGAGCGATCAGCCGGATCGGTACGCCGTGCTTCTCCATCGCCCGAATCTGCACAGGAGATGTATGCGTCCTGAGCAACAGCCCGGACTCCAGGTAGAACGTGTCGTGCATCGCACGGGCCGGGTGATCTTCCGGAATGTTCAGCGCCGTGAAGTTGTAGTACTCATCCTCTACCTCTGGACCGGTATGCACATCGAAACCGGCATGCGCGAAGATGCGTTGCATGCGGCGCAACGTTCGCGTCACGGGGTGCAGCGTGCCGGCCGCATGGCCACGGCCTGCCAATGAGACATCCAGGCTGTCCGCTTGCAGGGTTGCCTGAATGCGTTCCTCTTCAAGCTGGTTCTGGCGCGCACTGATGGCGGCCGTCAGCGCTTGTTTCGCCTCGTTGATGACCTGGCCGGCCGCCGGGCGGTCGCCGGCGGGGAGCTTGCCGAGTTCCTTGAGCTGGACGGTGAGCAGGCCTTTGCGGCCGAGATATTTCACGCGCACGGCATCGAGCTCATCCAAGGCCGTAGCGCCTTCGATGGCAGTCTGAGCTTGCTCAAGCAGTGGAGCGGTTTGGCTCACTGCAGAATCTCCTCCCCAGATTCGACGGGATCTAGTGGTCCAAGAAGGCTATATTGATGAGTTCAGAGCTACCCAGATGATCCAAAACAAGGCGCAGTCTGCAGGGAATGGCTTGTCCTTTCCAAGGACTGCAACGCAGTATTGGATCATCTGGGTAGCTTCCTTCGGGCGAGCCGTGAAGCGGTCGTCCGCGGTGTTGCGCCTCTTGGCAAGGACGCGCCATTACCTGCGAGGCGCGCCTAGCGGTCAACCGCTTCACGACTCGCTGAGCCCATCAATATAGCCTTCTTGGACCACTAGGACGCGAGAGCTTCTTTAGCAGCCTCTGCGATCGCGGCGAATGCCGCTTGGTCGTGAACCGCGATGTCGGCTAGGATTTTCCGGTCGACTTCGATCTCAGCACGATTGAGACCGTGGATCAGCCGGCTGTAAGACAGCCCTTGGACCCGTGCCGCGGCGTTAATGCGAATGATCCATAGCGCTCGGAACTGCCGTTTACGCTGGCGACGGTCGCGGTAGGCGTACTGGCCCGCCTTGATGACCGCCTGTTTCGCGACCCGATAGACCTTGCTGCGCGCGCCGTAGTACCCCTTCGCCTGGTCGAGCACCTTCTTATGACGAGCTTTGGCAATCACTCCACGTTTTACTCTAGCCATCGTATGTCCTCAGCTGTAAGGCAGTAGTTTACGAACGGCTTTCTGATCCGCGTGAGAGACTTGTAGAGTCGCCCCGAGTTGCCGTTTTCTCTTCGGGCTCTTCTTCGTCAGGATATGGCTCCGGAAGGACTGGCCGCGTTTATAGCCACCCTTGCCAGTGCGGGAGAACCGCTTCGCGGCGCCCCGGTTGTTTTTAAGCTTAGGCATTTCTCTCTCCTCGTCGTAGCCCGATCGAGCATTGCCTGAGGCTCGTCGGGCGGCTCAGGCCCTATTAACACGACATCCGCGTTGGGCTGAGCACTTCACGTGACCTGCTGCCGATTAGCCAGCGGGTCGCTTTTTCGGTGCGATGACCATGATGATCTGACGGCCTTCGAGCTGCGGGAACTGTTCTACTGTTCCGTACTCCTCCAGGTCCTCTCGTACACGCTGTAATAAGGCGGCGCCCACTTCCTGGTGAGCCATCTCTCTGCCACGGAAGCGAAGGGTAACCTTGGTCTTGTCGCCGGAGGTCAGGAACTTGATCAGATTGCGCAGTTTGATCTGATAGTCCGCTTCGTCGGTGCCCGGACGAAATTTGATCTCCTTAACATGAATCTGCTTTTGTTTCCGTCGAGCAGACTGGGCCTTCTTGTTCTGCTCGAACACGAACTTGCCGTAATCCATTACTCGGCATACCGGCGGTTCCGAATTCGGAGACACTTCGACCAAATCCATTCCCGCTGTCTGCGCTTGCTCCAAGGCCTCCCCGATCGGCATGACACCGACCTGCTCCCCATTAGCGCCGATGACTCGGACATCGGGCGTGGTGATTTCGTCATTGCGTCTTACACGCTTTGCTCGAGCGATACCTGACTCCTTACAACTTAGACTCTGAAAGCATAGCGGCCGTGGCTCGCGTCTCCGGTGGCACTTTTACCACGACGTCGCGCATGCCGACGGCCATCTATTTCCCGATCACCCGCGACTGAGGTACGAGTCCCGCGCGGGAGAAGCGGAATTGTAAGCCCGAGTTCGGGCCGACACAAGGGCTCCGCCTGATCAAAGGCCTTGATTATCATAGGCTTGACGTATCACGATCCAATCGCTTTCGTCGGTTCAGAGCGGATCCGAGGCATAGTTTTCGCGCCGGTAGCTCGAAATGACCGAGGCCGCCTCCAGGATCACCAGCACGCTGGTCACCAGGACAACAAGGTCTATGGTAACGAGCAGCCAATTTCCGGCCTGATACCACTCGATCAGTTTCAGCACCGCGGCCCACGTTGACGTGATCAGCACGAAAATCATCGGGATCATCGTATAACGAGCTGGACGCCCCAGCCTGATCAGCATTACCGAGATGACCAGCAGCGTGAGTCCCGCGAGAATCTGGTTGGTCGAACCAAACAGCGGCCAGATTGTCAGGCCGCCGGATCCGGACGCACCACCGGCGCCAAATGCCAGCGCCAGACAGCAGCCGACCGCGATGACGGTGGCGAGGATGCTGTTGTTCAGTAGCGGGATACCGTAGATCTGACCCCACTCCTGGATGATGTAGCGCTGCAATCGAACCCCGGTATCCATCGTGGTAGCGGCGAACAGCACCACCATGGTCGCAAGTAAAGTCGTCGAAATGCCGAGCGGTACGCCCCAGCCATTGTTAATCAACTGTGCGCCGCCCTGAACGAACGTTGCAGCGCCAGCCGTGCCGTACTGGCTGTAGATCTCATGCCACACGGCCGGCGTTGCCGCAAGCGCGACGCCGCTGACCGCGACGATGGTGATCAGCGCGAGCGACCCTTCGCCGACGGCCCCTAGATATCCGACAAACCTTGCATCAGTCTCTTTATCGAGCTGTTTGGAAGTCGTGCCGGACGACACGATTCCGTGGAAGCCCGAGACGGCACCGCAGGCGATCGTCACGAATAACAACGGGACCAGAGATGGCGAGTCCGCAACGACCAGGCTATTGAAGGCCGGAGCGGAAATATCCGGCAACGACAACAACACCGCACCGTATAACAGGAACAAGCCAACGAACAATTGCAGACCATTGATGAAATCACGCGGCTGCAGCAGTACCCAGACCGGCAGCATCGACGCGACGGCGGCATAGAGGAAAAGAATGATGATCCAGTTTGCGTTCGCCGCCAGGCCAAACATCTGTTCGGGAAGAACGAGCGGCACTTCACTGCCGATATACACGGCGGCGTACAGAGCGGCGACACCGAGCACAGAGAGCACGGTCAGGTTGAATTTCCGATGAATCAGCTGGCCGATGACCAACGCAACCGCGATAGCTGACCACGCCGGGAAAACGGCGCCGGGTGTGCCGACAAATAGCCCGGCGATGATCACACCGAACACGGCGTTAACCATCAGCAATACCAGGAATATGACGATCATGAACAGCGCGCGAGTGCGTTTGCCGATCACGTCCTCCGACAGCGCGCCTATGGATTTGCCCTTGTTGCGTGCGCTGGCCCAAATAGCGCCGAAATCGTGTACACCGGCGAAAAATATTGTCCCGATGGTCACCCACAGAACCGCAGGTACCCAGCCCCAGTAAACGGCAATGGCGGGCCCGACGATCGGTGCGGCGCCCGCGACCGACGTGAAGTGATGGCCCCACAGCACATATTTATTGGTCGGCACGAAATCGACGCCGTCGTTGAATTGGTGCGCTGGCGTTACGAACTCCGGATCGAGCTGGTAGATCTTGTTTGCAATAAATTTTGAATAGACAAACCAGCCGAACGTCATTCCGGCGATTCCGAGAACGACTATTGCAACGGACTGCATGAATGACTCCCCTCATCTAGTTTAGTAGTTGAGCTTATTGCGTGCCGGTCGACTATCGCCGTCACAGCTCGAGGATGCGAGTCGAACCAGTTCGCCGCGATGCCCGGGCTTCGGCGCCTATGCTACCATCGACGGCAGTCGAAAATTCAAAGTGACTACACCGTGAGAGACCTCTACACGGTTCGAGCGCTGGCAGCGACTACCCTACTGGTGGGGGCCACCTTTGCCGCGCCCAGAGCCGATGCCCAAACCATTCGCCAATATCAGCTTGAGCCCGGTTCGAGCGGTCTCGAGCTCAGAATGCACGAAGTCGCCCAACCAACGCCCGGACCGAACGAGGTCCTGGTGCGGGTACGCGCCGTCTCGCTCAATCACCGGGATCTTTCCCTGCTCGGCCGGCGGGCAGCCAGCGGGCGGGTACCCACGTCCGACGGCGCCGGTGAAGTCATCGCGATCGGGCCTGGAGTGACCCAGTTCGAAGTCGGCGATCGAGTGGCCGGTACATTCTTCGCCGATTGGCCGAGCGGCCGGCGCACCAGAGAAGCCATGGCGACGGCTCGCGGTGGTGGCGTGGACGGCATGCTGGCGGAGATGGTGGCGAGTCACGAGAACGGGCTCGTCGCTATCCCGGACTATCTGAGCTTCGAGGAGGCGGCGACCCTGCCCTGCGCCGCCGTGACCGCATGGCGAGCGTTGTTCACCGATGGCGGGCTTCAGGCAGGCGATACGGTGCTGCTGGAGGGGACGGGCGGCGTCTCGATATTCGGCCTCCAGCTGGCGGTCGCCGCCGGCGCAGTTCCGATCATCACCAGTTCCAGTGACGCCAAGCTCGAGCGCGCGCGCGCGCTGGGAGCCGTCGGCACCGTGAACTACCGGTCGAACCCGGAATGGCAAGAGAACGTGCTCGCGCTGACCGGCGGCGTTGGCGTGGATCACGTGCTGGAAGTCGTCGGTCAGGATACGCTGCCCC
>JAZFPW010000291.1:0-14851 GCA_036444815.1 Gammaproteobacteria bacterium | reverse complement strand
TTTGAGGTCGCTATTCAAGCGGCGATCGGCGCACAAATAATTGCACGGAGCACGATCAAGGCGCTGCGTAAGGATGTCACGGCGAAACTCTACGGTGGGGATGTCACCCGGAAACGCAAGCTCCTTGAAAAGCAGAAAGCCGGCAAGCGCAGGATGAAGCAGTTCGGTGCGGTTGAAATACCTCAGGCGGCCTTCCTGGCTGTATTGCAGGGCGACAGAAAATGACCAATACTCCGCAGCGGCCTAGATGTTAGAAAGAGGGTAACTCCCGTTGGACTTCGCATTGCTACTTGTTGTTGCTACCTTCCTCACCGGAGTGATCTGGGCGGGTGATGCGTTTTTTCTTAAGAAGCGACGGCTCAAGCGAGGCGCTCAGAGCGGAGCTGGAGACTCCTCAGTAGGGCATGAGCCCATAGTGGTCGAGTATGCCCGTTCATTCTTTCCTGTTCTTCTACTGGTACTGGTTCTCAGATCCTTCCTGTTCGAGCCGTTTAGGATCCCTTCCGGGTCGATGATGCCCACATTATTGGAGGGAGATTTCATTTTTGTGAACAAGTTCGCGTATGGCCTGCGGCTACCGGTGATAAATACCAAGATATTGGAGATCGGTGAGCCTGAGCACGGCGATGTGGTCGTATTTAAGCTACCGTCGGATCCGCGTATTAATTACATCAAGCGAGTTGTTGGTCTTCCGGGTGATGTGGTGACCTACGACCAGGGTAGTAAGCGGCTGAATATTAACGGCGAAGCCGTGCCCTTGGACGATTTAGGCATCTACGAAGGGAATTCGGGGCTGCGACTGGCTCGCGAGGGGCTTGGTGACGGCGACCATTTGTTGTTGTTGACCCAGGATCGGCTTAGTCCGGGCGGGACTTATGTAGTGCCCGAAGGTCATTATTTCATGATGGGTGACAATCGCGACAATAGTAGAGATAGCCGTTTCGAAGGCGTCCGGTTTATTCCGGAATATCGCCTGGTTGGAAAGGCCGTGCGCATTTGGATGAACTGGCGTTGGCCTGCCCAAGGAGGACCGTTATGGAACCGCGTCGGCGATCGTATCGAATAGACAACCCCGGGCATCGGCATCAAGCAGGCATCACTGCGTTGGCTGCTCTGATGCTCGCGACCGTGTTCGGCTTAGTCGGGCTGGCGGCCATAAAGGTCACACCGCTATATGTTCAGGGAATGCGTATTAGAACGGTCCTGGAGGATCTGAAGGAAGAGCTGGACGGCAGGGGTACGACGGCCAACGCTCTGCGTCTCGAGCTCAGCAGCCGGCTGTATGTCGAGGGTGTCAGGCTTTCCCGTGAAGACGTCAAGATTACGCCGGCGCCAAGCGGCTATAACCTGCGTGTACAGTATGATAACCGTACGCAATTTCTCGCCGACATCTGGTTCTTGGTTATCATCGACGAGCAGATAGAGATTCAGCGGTGACAGCTCGGCTCCGTTGGGCCGAGCAGCATCTGCAGTATCACTTCCGAAACCCGGAGCTATTGGAGCAGGCACTTACCCACCGGAGTGCCTCCAAAGAAAATAACGAGCGCCTCGAGTTTCTCGGCGACTCGTTTCTCAACTTTGCGGTCGCGAGGCAGCTATATGAACATCATCCATCGGGCCCGGAAGGGGATCTCAGTCGTTTGCGCTCGGCGTTGGTTAAGGGCGCCACATTGGCTGAACTCGGGCGAGACTTGCGCATAGCGCCACAGATTATCCTCGGTCCAGGGGAGCATAGCTCGGGCGGCGCGGACCGCGACTCGACACTGGCGAACGCCGTAGAGGCTGTCATCGGCGCTGTCCTGCTCGACGGTGGTCTCGAGGCAGCCGATGCGTGTGTCACGCGTCTATTCGCCGACCGACTCGAGCAGTTGCCTGACGCCGGCAGCCTGAAGGACGCGAAAACGAAGCTTCAGGAACGCCTCCAGGGACGCGGTCTCAGCTTGCCCGTCTACACGATAGAATCTGTATCTGGCGAACCCCATCGACAATCATTCGCCGTGGTGTGCGAAGTAGCCGAGGCATCGGCCCGTGTAGAGGGGCACGGGCAAAGTCGTCGACAGGCCGAGCAGAATGCCGCTGAACGAATGCTTTTGATACTTGATGATGACGACACGAGTTAATTCTCGCTGTGGCTACGTCGCAATCGTCGGGCGACCGAACGTCGGGAAATCTACGCTTCTGAATGCGTTGGTTGGTGAGAAGGTCAGTATTGTCAGCCCTAAAGCTCATACAACCCGGTATCGTATCCTCGGCGTAGTGAACCGCGGCTCGGATCAGGCGGTCTTCATAGATACCCCAGGTTTGCAGCGCAACCGGAAGAACGTGCTGCATCGCCTAATGGCGAGGACGATCAATCAGGCAATAGCGGAATCGGATATTACGTTGATGGTTATCGAGGCGTCTCAGTTCACCCGACAGGATCGTCAGCTCGCGGAGTTACTCCAGGATAGGGCCGACAGGACGATACTGGTCTTGAACAAGATCGATCTCGTCAGCGAGAAAACTACGCTTCTGCCTGTATTGAAAACGGTCGGATCCGAATTTCCGTTCGCCGCGTACGTGCCGATATCGGCGCGCAACGGTAAAAACTTGGGCGAGTTGTTGGCCGAGATTCTTGGTTTGCTTCCGGACGGTCCAGCGGTGTTCCCGCAAGAGATGTTGACTGACCGGAATCTGCAGTTTCGCATTGCGGAGGCCATCCGCGAGAAGCTGTTCGCAGCAGTGCATCAGGAGGTGCCCTATGGCCTGACGGTCGAAATAGAACACGTCGGGAAGACGGAGAAAGATCAAGCGTTAGTACATGCTTTGATCTGGATCCAACGCGACAGCCACAGGGCCATCGTCATCGGCAAGGGCGGTAAAGTTCTAAAGGCCGTTGGCCGCGCAGCTCGCCTCGATATAAATGAGTTGCTCGGTGAGCGAGTTCACCTCGAGCTTTGGGTTAAGGTACGCGACAACTGGGCCGACAACGAGCGTGACCTTAATCGATTGGGTTTCGACTTGCAGACTGCTGAAAAAGGCTCAGACGGCACGATATTGCGTTAAGAATCGACTCGAAATTCGAGGCCGCGCAGCGGCAAACTGCGTGTACACTGTGCTTTTGCACCGATTATGGCCGATAGAGAGAGCGTAGAGCTGGCGTACGCCTACATCCTGCACCATCGCCCGTATCGAAACACCAGCCAGCTTCTCGATTGCTTGACTCGCGATCACGGTTTGGTGACTTTAGTCGCCCAGGGATCGAGGCGTCCGAAAGGTGGCCAGCGAGCGGTCCTACAACCCTTCTTGCCAGTGCTGATCTCCTGGGTACGGAGAGGCGAGCTCGGCCGCCTGACACATGTGGAGCTGCGGCCGCCAGCCAACGAGCTTAACGGAGAGCGGCTGCTGGCAGGCTTCTATATGAACGAATTATTGCTGCGGCTAGTGGCCAGAGGCGACGCTAATGCACCGGTATTTTCCTGTTATAGTCGAGCCCTCGCCGATCTCGCGACTCGAGCCAGCACCTCGATGGTGCTCAGGCTGTTCGAGCTGCGTCTTCTCGAGGCATTGGGTTACGGACTGAACTTACACCACGATGCCGAGACGGGTGAGCCGATCTGCGCGGAGCGCCGATATCATTTTGAACCAGAACATGGCGCCCGGCCGGAGGCAAGTTCCGCGAGTGACGACGACTCCTATTGGGGTCGAGCGCTTATATCGTTGCGGGATGAGAAACTGGAAGATGACGAAAGTTTACGTGCAGCTAAACGGTTACTGTCGCGCGTGTTAAGTGTCTATCTCGGTGAACGACCGTTGAAAACGCGGTCGGTGTTAAAAGATATCGTGGACAGCGGGGTACAACTATGAGCGGATACGCGCCTATCCTGTTGGGTGTCAACGTCGATCATGTTGCGACGCTTCGGCAGGCACGGGGCACGCGTTATCCGGATCCGGTTTCGGCTGCGTTACTCGCCGAGCGATCTGGTGCGGATAGCATCACCATTCATGTGCGGGAGGACCGTCGCCACATCCAAGAGCGGGATCTGCAACTGATGGGACGCGTGCTGGACACTCGCGTGAATCTGGAGATGGCCGTGACCGAGTCGATGCTGGCTATCGCCGTGGACGCTTGCCCTGCGGATTGCTGCCTGGTGCCAGAGAATCGACAGGAGCTGACCACGGAAGGGGGGCTCGATGTGGCCGGCCAGTCCGCTAGGGTCAGTGCCGCGTGTGAACGGCTGGAGTCTGCCGGCATCCGGACCTCCTTGTTTATCGATCCGGAGCCTGCGCAGCTCGAGGCGAGCAGGGCCTGTGGCGCCAGAGTCGTTGAATTGCACACGGGCGCGTATGCCGAGGCTGATGACTCTGGAGCTCAGACTCGTGAGCTGGCGAGGATCACGACGGCAGCCGAACTGGGTACAAGACTGGGCCTGCGGATCCACGCCGGCCACGGTCTTCACTATCATAATGTCCAACCGATTGCGGCTATCCGGGAGATCGTCGAGCTCAATATCGGCCACGCGATCGTGGCCAGAGCGGTCTTCGATGGCCTTGCGAGGGCCGTGGCTGACATGAAGACGCTGATGCAGGAGGTGCGTTGAGGGTGGTATTCGGCGTCGGTACCGATATCGTCCAGGTGTCCCGCATCGAGGCGGTTTGGCAGCGATTCGGAGAGCGATTCGCGGAGCGTCTCCTGTTGGATGATGAGCGCGAGTTGTTCGCCGTCAGCAAACGCCCAGTACGCTTTCTGTCGATGCGCTTTGCGATCAAGGAAGCCGTGGTGAAAGCGATGGGGACGGGGTTCGCTCACGGAATGTGGATTCGAGACGTCGGCATGGTGCCAAACGATCGGGGGCAGCCGCAGATAATCTATTCGGCAAGAGGTAGCCGGATGTGTGAGCGACTCGGTATCGGTGGCGGCCACGTCTCGGTGACGGACGAGGCCGGCCTTGTACTCGCGGTCGCGGTGTTGATGAACGCCGATGGCCCGGGAAGCTGACGTGAATACGCTCGTCTTCGATATCGAGACCGTTCCAGACGTAGAGCTCGGTCGGCGGCTTCACGGTGTAGAAGACCTGGACGACGACTCTGTCGCCAAGATCATGTTCTTCAAGCAGCGTCAGGCGCGCCAGACAGATTTCCTACCGCTGACACAGCACCGAATCGTGGCGATTTCAGCGGTGTTAAGGAGCCGCGATGATCTACACATCTTCACGCTAGGTGATATCGACGCGACAGAGAAAGAGATCGTGCAACGCTTTTTTGACGGAATCCAGCGTTACTCGCCGGAGCTCGTCTCGTGGAACGGCTCGGGCTTCGATCTTCCGGTATTGAGCTATCGCGCTTTGCTTCACGGCGTCAACGCCGAACGCTACTGGGAAATGGGTGATAGCGATCGAGAGTTTCGCTACAACAACTACCTGAATCGATTTCATTGGCGGCACGTCGACCTGATGGACGTGCTCGGTGGCTTCCAGATCGGCGGTCGAGCGTCGCTGGAACAAGTCGCTACGCTGCTCGGGTTTCCCGGCAAACTCGGTATGAGCGGCGATCAGGTATGGGGCCGTTACCAGGCAGGGGAACTGCAGGCCATTCGAGACTATTGTGAAACGGATGCGCTCAACACCTATCTGATCTATCTGCGCTTCCAGCTCGTTCGTGGAATCCTGGACGAGACGCGCTATCACGCAGAAGTTGAGCAACTCAGGGCCCGGCTGAAAGAGGCTGACAGCCCCCATCTCGACGAATTTCTAACAGCCTGGCGCTCGGACCGTGATGCCGGGTAGTCCCAACCATGTGGACGCAGAGATCATCGACCTGACCCACGACGGGCAAGGCGTTGCGGATCTAGATGGCCATCGAGTATTCGTCTCCGGCGCGTTACCGGGTGAACTCGTGCGCCTCGCTCCGCGACGCCGGAGACGGCGCTTTCAGGAGGCAGACCTCGTTCGGGTACTGCGGTCGGCTGAAGCCAGGGTCGACCCACCCTGTCCGTATTTCGGCCGCTGCGGAGGCTGTGCCGTGCAGCATCTGGCCTACGCCAAACAGGTCGAGTTCAAGGAAACGGTTGTCAGGGAGGCCCTGGCACGGCTCGCCGGTCTCGAACCAGCGGAGTGGCTAGCTCCGATCATCGGTCCGGAGTGGTATTACCGCCGTCGTGCTCGTCTCGGCGTTCGATTCGTCGCAGGCAAGGGCCGTGTTCTCGTTGGCTTCAAAGAACGGGCCACCCGGCTAATCACCGACATGTCGAGCTGTCGGGTCCTCGTTCAACCGCTGGACGCGCTGCCCGGACAGCTCGCGACACTGATCGACCAGACGACCTTGAAGCAGCGGCTGCCTCAAGCGGAGATCGCGGCGGGTGAGTCTGCTCGAGCGTTAGTCCTACGCGTGCTGGACGCACCCACCGACGAAGACTTGCGGTTGTTAACAGAGTTCGGGCAACAGCAGGATATCGATGTCTATTTGCAACGAGGCGGACCAGGAACAGTCGAGGCGCTCGATCCGGCGACGACCAGACCGCTCGCCTATGGCTTGCCCGAGTTCGGTCTTACGCTCGAGTTTGCGCCGACGGACTTCGTTCAAGTTAACGCCCGGGTCAACGAGGCGATCGTAGGCTGGACGGTCGAGCAATTGGGCGTCGAGTCGTCCGACCGGGTCCTGGATCTCTACTGTGGGCTGGGCAATTTCAGCCTGCCGCTTGCGAGTCGGGCCGCGATGGTAGTCGGTGTTGAGGGCGAGGGTGGCCTGGTCGCCCGTGCGGCGCACAATGCGCGCCGTAACGGCCTGGAGAATGTCCGATTCGTCACGGCCGACCTGTCTGAGCCCGGCTGGAGTTTCATGCGCGAGTCGTGGGATCTCGTCGTACTGGATCCGCCGCGCTCGGGAGCTCATGTTGCCGTCACGCAGATGGCGCGTATGGGACCACGCAAGATCGCCTATCTGTCTTGTCACCCAGCGACGCTGGCGCGGGATGCGAAGGAGTTAATCGACTCGCAAGGGTATCGGCTTCGCGCCGTCGGCATCGCAGACATGTTCCCGCATACCCACCACGTAGAGACGCTGGCGCTGTTCGAGCGCCGCTAACGTGCCGGGAGCCGCCGTGCGTGATACCGCGATGACCGTCAGGGGGCGCGCCCGGATAGTCTTGCGAGCGTCGTGGGCGAGGAGCGTGCCACGGACGGCCTAAAGCGACGAGCTCACGATTCGAGCCGAGCCATGGACGGCGAGGCGAGATTGAGTCTCGCAAGACCTATCCGGCGCGCCCCCCGATGAACCGTTCTGAACTCATGGGCGCTGCTATCATGGCCCCTGGGGTTGGGTGAGTCTCGAGACGATGGGTGGGTCATGCGATAAAGCTGTGGAGACGGGCGCATGAGCGAGCGGCATGTGCGCATCAGTCTCGAGGCTCAGCGATTGAATCTGCTCGAGGATGACGATGTCGTCGAGAGTTACCCGGTGTCGACCTCGAAACACGGGCCCGGCGAGCAGACCGATAGCTACCAGACGCCGCGGGGTCGTCACATCATCCGCGCCAGAATTGGTGCGGGTGAACCGGTGGGAGCGGTATTTAAAGGCCGGCGCCCGACCGGCGAGATCTACTCAGATGCACTCGCGCGGCTGCACCCCGAGCGCGATTGGGTCCTGACACGCATCCTCTGGCTCTCCGGCACCGAGGTCGAACGGAACCGGCTTGGTGCGGTGGATTCGATGCGCCGGCTCATCTATATCCATGGCACCCCGCCGTCCGAGCCACTCGGCGTAGCCCGCTCCGTGGGTTGTATCCGCATGAGCAACGCCGACATCGTAAAACTCTTCGACCTCGTGGCGCCCGGTACCGTCGTGGAAATTCAGGCATAGGAACCCGATGTCACTGGGTCCACTGATGATCGATCTAAAGGGCACCTCCGTCGATGAGGACGAACTAGCCTGGCTTGAATCCGCAGCCGTCTGCGGGGTTATCCTCTTCGCTCGCAACTTCGAGAGCCTGCAGCAGCTCGAGACTCTGGTCGCGTCGATCCACGCCGCGCGCGAGCCGCCGCTTCTCGTCGCCGTCGATCAGGAAGGCGGCCGGGTGCAGCGCTTCGGCGAGCCTTTCACCCACTTACCTGCAATGCGAAGCCTGGGCCGTCTCTACGATCAGGACACGGGACAGGCGTTGAAAGCGGCGCGCACGTTCGGTTGGTTGATGGCGGCGGAGCTCCGCGCGGTCGATGTCGACCTTAGCTTCGCGCCCGTCGTCGATCTAGATCGCGGCCTGGCCGATGTCATAGGCGACCGTGCCCTTCATTCAAGCGCGACTGCCGTAAGCCAATTGGCGTCCGAGTTCGCGACCGGAGCACACGAAGCCGGGATGGTAGTCACGGCCAAACATTTTCCGACCCATGCCGGAGTGGTCAGCGATTCGCACGCGGAATCGGCCTCTGACCCTAGAGAATTCAGTGACTTATGGGACGATCTTCAGCCGTATCGGCATCTGATCAGTTCCCGGCTGGATGTGGTCATGGTCGCCCACGTCAGCTTCCCCGTGGTCGATCCTCTCCCCGCGAGCTTCTCATCCTGGTGGCTGAAAGAGCAGTTGCGAGGCGAGCTCGGTTTCGGCGGAGCGATCGTATCGGATGATATTTCAATGGCCGGCGCGAGCGCCGCGGGCAGCTGCGCGGAACGTGCGGTTAAGGCTATCGCCGCAGGTTGCGATATGGTCCTGTTGTGCAACTCGCCGGGCGAGATTCCCACAGTCATCGACGCGTTGGCAGACTACATGAGCCCTCCGTCCCAGTTGCATCTGATGCGACTTCGTGGTCAACGACGGCAGGCATGGAAAGCCCTGCGATCCTCAGCCGAATGGCGAGAGGCTCGTCGAGCGATAGACAATCTGTCGGCCACGCCGCAGCTCCGGCTCGAGGGTTGACCGAGATGGGCCACGACGAGGCGGTCGAAGAAGCGCTGGCGACACTCAAAGCCGCACGGGAAATCTACACCGTGACGCAAGTGGATGCGGCATTCGCTCGCATGGCGGAGGACGTCACAAAAGCCGTTCAGCACGACAATCCGGTTGTGCTGGCCGTGATGCGAGGCGGCGCGTTCACCGCGACGCGACTCTGTCGCCGCCTGTCGTTTCCTTACCAATTCGATTTCGTGCACGGCAGCCGCTACGGCGATCGCCTAACCGGGGGCGAGCTGAGTTGGCCCGTACGGCCTTCAGTAGAGCTTGCCGGTCGCACGGTTGTCGTCGTGGACGATATTCTCGATCGAGGGCTTACATTGCACGCGTTGTACGATGCACTGCAGCAGATCGGTGTCCTGGCGACGTACTCTACGGTTCTGGTGTCCAAAGCGGTCGCCGAGTCGGTATCCAGGCCCACGGTCGATTTCGTCGGACTCCACGTCGATGACAGTTATGTCTTCGGCTGTGGGATGGATTACAAAGGTTACTGGCGAGGGTTGCCTTCGTTGTACGCGCTGGCGTCGTGATGGCTCAGGACCTGGGGCTTATCGTCGGTAGTGGCCTTGACTATCTCGGTTTGACGATTGCGAGTCGCAGCCCTACCAAGACTCCGTTCGGGCCCCCGTCCAGCCCGATTCTAACGGCCTCCTTCGGCAGCTCCCGAGTCGTGTGTATCGCACGCCATGGAGAACAGCAAAAAATTCCACCGCACGCTGTGAACTACCGGGCGAACCTATGGAGTTTGCACCAACACGGCGTGCGGCGTTGTCTGGCCATCAACTCGGTGGGAGCGATCGCCCCCGGCTTCGAACCCGGTGCGCTGGCGATTCCGGATCAGCTTATCGACTATACCTGGGGTCGTGAACACTCCTTCTACGACGGCAGCAATGACGAACTCGATCACGTCGAGTTCGCGGAGCCATTCGATCCTGTGCTGCGTGGGCGGATCGCGGCAGCTGCGCAGGAGATCGGTTGTTCGGTTCGCGCCGGGGTTTGTGGCGTGACCCAGGGTCCGCGGCTCGAGACGGCTGCCGAAATCAGCCGGCTCGCGCGGGATGGGTGCGACATGGTGGGGATGACTGCCATGCCCGAAGCAGCACTGGCTCGAGAGCTCGGAATCGCCTATGCCGTGTGTGCCGTGGCGGTCAACCGCGCCGCCGGACGGGATGGAGGCGACTCGACGATCCATGCCCAAATCGAACGCCACGCCAGTGTTGGGATGCGGCGCGTTGCCGCGCTGCTCGATGCGCTCGTCCCGGATCTGCTCGCCGCGGACTGAGCTCGTTGCCCAGCGAGGCGGTCGTTCGCTTGTGATGTATGCCCTTGATTTTCTGGCGGAGTTTCGGCCAGCATTGTCGGGCTATCTCTGGGAGGGAACCCGGATCCGAAATGAAGCGCCTGAGCCGCCAAATTCTGGAGCAGATTCTTGCCCACAGCTCCGATGGGATCGTCATCGCGGACGCGCGCGATCCTGACTTTCCGGTCGTCTACGCCAATCCGGCATACGAGCGCCGCAGCGGCTATGGCGCCGATGAGCTGCTGGGCGGCCGCTTACCGTTGTTGAGTCACGGTAGCCTCGGCCGGCGCGACGTTGCCCACTTGAAGGAGGCGCTGGATCGTGGCGAGTCCTATGAGGGGACGCTCGTGGACTCGCATAAGGACGGCACGAGTTGGGTCAGCCAGGTGAGGGTAGAGCCGCTGTACGACCCGCGTGGTGTAGTCAGTTTTTTCCTGTTGTCGCAGAATCCCCGGTCCGGAGAGAACGGCGCCAGCTCGGGCGTCGAAGTCGGGATGCTGCAGCAGGAAATTCAACGGGCGCGTCAGGAACTCGGCCGCTTGGATCGGCGGGAACCTGTCACGGGCGTGCTCCGCTACGAGTACTTTCTGGAACTTGCGGAGAAAGACTTTCGCATGGCGAGGCGGGATGAACGACTCGTAGCCGTGATCCTGCTCGACGTTGTCGATCTGGACACTTACCGCCAGACGTTCGGTGCCAAAGCGGCCGATTCGGCTCTTCGAATGATCGCCGGGCAGATCCATGGTGCCTTGAGGCGCTCCGGGGATCTGTGTGCTCGCGCGGATGAGCACAGCATCGTTGCGTTGACTCACGGTAAACGGATCGACGAGATTCGCGAACTGGCGATGCGACTAGCCGACAATGTCTGTGACCTGGGTATGCACAACCCGCGCGGGCGTCATGGACGCTACATTTCAGCGCAGGTCGGTGTTGCGGGCGGTGTACCGGACGGAGACTACACTCCGGAGGTCGCGATCGCCCAGGCCCGTGAGGATCTAGTGTCCGGACAACCTCAGGCCGCCGGGGTCAGGTCTTCTTCCGGGACTTGTAGTTCCTTCGGCCGGGGTCTAACCAGCACGAGCACGCCGAACGCCGGATGATCGAAGAAGTGCAGTTCGCCGCTGCGAGTACGGCGTTGGACGTTCAGGTCATACCGAGCGGGGAATGTCACCTCTTCAAGCCCGACGCCCGCGGGGCGTAGAAGTCCTCCAGCCGCTCGCTCGGACTGATAACGAAGCGTGATGGTCACGTGCAAGAATCTCTGCACATGCAGCGTGATCGTCCCGAGCGGATTGAACGCTCCGAGCAGGGCCAAATCGAAGGGTATCGCTCGCTCTACGGGTAAACCTTCCTGCACCCAGCCCCCATGAACCAACGGCGTATAGGCGTCCACCAGTTCGAGCCGATCGTAGGCATCCGTTAGTTCGAGTTCCTCGGCGCTAAGGAGCCGATACCAGGGTTCTTCTCTCTTCGGTATCCGATCGTTGGCACTCTCCTCGGCGACTTCCTCCGGGATGGGAACTTCCCGGGCATCCGTTTCTGCCGCGTAAGGTGGCGGGAAACGGTCCGTGGGCATCAGGCTCTGCTCACGCCGCTCGAGGCTGGATGGTAGTTCCGGAAGCTCCTCGAGTTGTCCGGCTGGCAGGCCAGGTTCGGTCGGAATCAGAGCCGGCGAGCCTTCATCCAGGTTCAGCAATGATCCCAGCAATCTAGCCGAGACATCAGGCACGCTTCGTTCATGGGTCTTCAGTAACGTTGGATTGAGCAGGTCTAGCAGGGAACCTCGCGGCTCCTCCTCGAATCGTTCCTCTGCGGGGTCGAAATCGTGGTAGGCAAAGGCGATGATCTCGATCTGATACTTCGGCAGCGCTTTGATATTTTCTTCGCTCAGGCCGGCAGGGCTCGGCGACCCTGGAACACCCTGGGCGGAGCAGACAGCCAGGAACCCCGCTTGGAGCCCGATCCAGAGCAACGGTCGTTTGATGCCGTAGACACGCATAACGGAATTATAGCCCGTCCCGGGCCGACTCAGGCCGCGGCGGACGTTGCGCTGGTGGCACCGAGTTGTACCAGTAGGGCCTCTGCAGCACCGATTCGGTCCTCGTCCCGCTCCAGCGCCCAGCGAAAGCGCAATTTCAATGGCCCGTCGAGGCTGTAGGCTTCTGCTTGATCTTCGACCATTGTGACAAGAACGACAGGGTCAATGGTGGCGCGCTCGCTGAATCGTATCGTGCCGCCCTTGTTCTCCGCCTGAATCTTCGTCACTCCCAGTTGCTGCGCTAGCAACTTGAGCCGAGTGAGTTCGAAGAGCGTTCGCGTCGCCGTTGGCAATAGGCCGAACCGGTCGATCAATTCGACTTGCAATTCTTCGAGGCCTGCCGCAGATACGGCGCTCGCGATTCGTTTGTAGTGAACCAAACGCATGTGCACATCGGGCATGTAGTCGTCGGGGATCAGCGCGGGCAGACCGAGTTCGATCTCCGCTCCGTGCTCCACGGGGTCCTCGAGCTCGGGTTCTTCCCCGGCGCGCAAACTGGCCACCGCTCTGGCTAACAAATCGTTATAGAGTGCGAAGCCGATCGCCTGGATCTGGCCGCTCTGTTCATCGCCGAGCAACTCTCCAGCCCCCCGAATCTCCAGATCGTGTGTCGCGAGGATGAAGCCGGAACCCAGTTCCTCCAGGGCCTCGATAGCTTCCAACCGTTTCTTTGCGTCCGCGGTCAATAAACGCGCCGGCGGCGCGATCAAATAGGCATAGGCCTGGTGGTGGGAGCGGCCGACTCTGCCTCGCAATTGATGAAGTTGGGCGAGTCCGAGGCGGTCGGCGCGGTTGATGACGATCGTGTTGGCAGTCGGAATGTCGATACCGCTCTCGATAATCGTCGTGCACACGAGCAGGTTGAATCGCCGGTGGTAGAAATCCAGCATGACCTCTTCGAGTGAGCGCTCCGACATCTGCCCGTGGGCAACTTTGATCGTCGCCTCCGGAAGTAGCTCGGTCAGTCGCGATGCGATCTTGTCGATATCTTGGACTCGGTTATGGATGAAGTAGATCTGTCCGCCACGTCGGATCTCGCGCAAGACGGCTTCGCGTATGGCTTGGTCGCTCCACTCGCCGATAAACGTCTTTACCGATAGACGCCCCGCCGGCGGGGTCGCGATCAGCGATAGATCCCGAAGCCCTCCCAGGGCCATATTCAGAGTCCTCGGAATCGGCGTCGCCGTCAGAGTGAGCATGTCGACTTCGGCTCGCAATCTCTTCAACTGCTCCTTGTGCCGAACCCCGAAGCGATGTTCTTCGTCGACGATCACCAGACCGAGGCGCTTGAAGGCGATGTCACCGCTGAACAGCTTGTGGGTGCCGATGACGACGTCGACTGTGCCATCCTTTAGTCCCGACACGACCGCCTTGGCGTCCTTGCCACTGCGGAAACGCGACAGTAGCTCGACGCGCACCGGCCAGTCGGCGAAGCGATCCGAGAAGGTACGCTGATGTTGCTGGGCGAGGAGCGTCGTGGGAACGAGGACCGCTACCTGATGGCCCGCATTGACGGCGACGAATGCTGCCCTGAGCGCGACCTCCGTCTTGCCGAAACCGACGTCACCGCAAATCACCCGATCCATCGGCCGTTTGCTCGCCAGATCGTCTATGACTTGCTGTACAGCTTCTAGCTGATCGGCAGTCTCTTCGAATGGGAACTCGAGGGCAAAGCGCTGGTAGAAATCCTCGTCGAGCGGCAACGCAATGCCTTGCTTGGCCGCTCTTTGTGCGTAGAGTCCGAGCAGTTCCGCAGCGACGTCTCGCACCTGCTTCGCCGCTTTGCGTTTCGCCTTCGACCACTGATCCGACCCGAGCCGATGCAGCGGCGCGTGTTCCGGAGACGCTCCGGTGTAGCGAGTCACGAGATGTAGATTGTAGACGGGGACATACAATCTATCGCCATCCGCGTATTCCAGCAGCAGAAACTCTGTCATCGCCTCATCGACCTCGAGTACCGACAGGCTCTTGAGTCCCTGATAGCGGCCGACGCCATATTCTTCGTGAACCACGGGCGCGCCGACCCGCAGATCTGTCAGTTCTGCGACGATGGCCTCGGGGTCTCGCAGCGCTCGCCCATATCTGCGCCGATTTCTCTGCCGGGGACGGTCGAGCCCCAGCTGCTCGGCGGTGACAACCTTCAGCCGCATGTCCGGTAATGCGAGGCCTTCCTCGAGATCGCCTACGGCAAGGCTCAGACGCCGTTCGCCCGACAGAAAATCCTGCCACGTCGAGACCATAATCGGCGCGAGCCCGCGACCGTTCAGTAGCCCAGCCAGAACTTCTCGGCGCCCGGGGGACGATGTGACGACCAGCGTACGTGCCGAGTCGTCCACGTCGAGCCAACGCGCGATAGGATCCGGCTCGCCTGCCTGGCTGGAACTCAATGGATGAGCGGTACCCGCATTGAATGTGAGCGTGCCTCCTGTGGCTCGCAACTCCTTTGCGCACACTTGGACGCTACGCCGGCGGTCGAGTTCTTTCTTCAATGTCTCGGGATTCCAGAAAGCGAGCTCCGGGGTCAGGATCGGCCGCTCCACATCGCCCGAGAGCTGCGCATAGCGTTCCTGGACGAGTGTCCAGCCGGAATCCA
>JAZFPW010000290.1:0-3501 GCA_036444815.1 Gammaproteobacteria bacterium | reverse complement strand
GAGAGACCTGGGAACACGTCGCAGGCGTCGAGACGATCGATCGTGCGGGTGTACGCCGGAGCCGCACGCCGCAGGAGTTCCAAGTCGGTTACCGCTCTGTCAGTGGCGCCGCCGCAGAGTGGTTCCTCGGAGCGAGTTTCGCATTCACTTCGGACCTCGGGGCGGACATGGCGGATATCAAAGCGATGTTGCGCAAGCGCGGCGATTCGCAGCCGCTTGGGAAGCTAAGCTGCGGTTCCGTGTTCCGCAATCCGCCGGGACAATTCGCAGCTCAGTTGATTGAACAGGCAGGACTGAAAGGTGCCACCTGCGGTGACGCGATGGTCTCGGAGAAGCATGCCAACTTCATCATCAACCGAGGCTCTGCCACCGCGGCGGATATCGAGTCGCTGATCGAGAGCGTGCGGGGCCGTGTCGAAGAGAGTTCCGGCACGAAGTTGCAACTCGAGGTACGCATCATCGGGGCGGCCGCGGATCGCACCGCGGGACAGTCCGCGGCAGAAGGTCGGAGAGAGGGCGCGCGGTGAGACGTTCGAGAGTCAATCGGCGCAAGACGGTAACGCGACGGCGATCTCTGCTGGACGTCAGGATCAAGCCGCGGGTGCTGTTGATTCCGCCCGCGATGCTGGCGACGCTGGCCGGAGTGTTCTTCGCTGCCCAGACGCTGCTGGACCGTCCGGTCAACAAACTCGAACTCCACGGCGCGTTTCAACGCGTCACGCCAATACAAGTTGAAGCGGCTCTGGCGCCGGCACTCGATAGGGGCTTCCTGTCCAGCGACCTGGGCGAGCTGCAGCGTCTCGTCGAGAGCCTGGACTGGGTAAACGAAGTCGCGATAGCGCGGGTATGGCCGGATACGCTCGTGGTCCGAATCGTCGAGCATCAAGCGGCCGCGCGCTGGGGAGATACGGGTTTGCTGAATACTGGCGGCGAGCTGTTTACTGACGAATCACGCTACGAATTCCCCGAGCTGCCACGTCTTGTCGGCCCCCGCGGCGACGAGAGGCGGGTGGCGAGCCAGTATCTGGCTTTGCGAGGCCGACTGGCCGAGGCCAATCTGGCGTTGGACACGCTGTCCATGGATCAGCGCGGCGCGTGGCGGCTCGAGCTCGCCAGCGGCCAGGAGATCCGGCTGGGTCGCCGCGACCTGCAGCGACGCGTGGACCGATTCTTCCGAGTCGTCGTGCCGGTGATGGCTGCCGAGATGCGGCGGGTCAGTTATATCGATCTGCGCTACTCGAGCGGCTTCGCAGTCGGCTGGCTGGGCGAGCCGGCGCTTCAGGTCGCCGAGCTTCGGGAGGGTTCGTCCGGTGGCTAAGAGAGAAGACCGCAAGCTCATCGTCGGGCTCGATATCGGCACGTCCAAAGTCGTCTCGGTCGTCGGCGAGCTCGCCGCCGAGAACTCGCTGGAAGTGATCGGGATCGGCTCGAGTCGATCCCACGGGCTGAAACGCGGTGTCGTCGTCAACATCGAATCCACGGTTCAATCGATTCAGCGCGCGGTTGAAGAAGCCGAGCTCATGGCCGGTTGCGAGATCCATACGGTGTTCGCCGGTATAGCGGGCAGTCACGTGCGCAGCCTGAACTCTCACGGCATCGTCGCGATCCGAGACAAAGAGGTAAGTCGCAGTGACGTGGAACGGGTGATCGACGCGGCGCGAGCAGTCGCTATTCCAGCAAACCAGCGAGTACTTCACGTGCTGCCCCAGGAATTCCTGATCGATTCCCAGGAAGGCATCCGTGAGCCGGTCGGCATGTCCGGCATTCGTCTCGAAGCGAAAGTGCATCTCGTGACCGGCGCCATCAGCGCGACGCAGAACATCGTCAAATGCGTGCAACGCTGCGGACTGGACGTGGAAAACGTGGTCCTGGAGCAACTCGCGTCGAGTTACTCCGTACTGACCGAGGATGAGAAAGATCTCGGCATCTGCCTGGTCGATATGGGCGGCGGCACGACCGATATCGCCGTGTTCCGGGGTGGCGCGATTCAGCATACCGCCGTGATTCCTATCGCGGGGGATCAGGTCACCAACGACATCGCGGTCTCGCTGCGTACACCGACACAGTATGCGGAGGAGATCAAGATCAAGTACGCATGCGCGCTTTCCCAGCTGGCGAATCCCGACGAGACGATCGAGGTGCCGAGCGTCGGTGATCGCCCGCCGCGACGACTGGCCCGTCAGACACTCGCCGAAGTCGTGGAGCCACGCTATGAGGAGCTGTTCTCGCTCGTGCGTGACGAACTCAGGCGTTCCGGTTTCGAAGAGCTGATTGCGGCCGGCGTCGTCCTGACCGGTGGCAGCTCGAAGATGGAGGGCGCCGTCGAACTTGCGGAAGAGATTTTTCACGTACCGGTTCGACTGGGAATTCCGCAGTACGTCGAGGGCCTGGCAGACATCGTACGCAATCCGATCCACGCCACGGCGGTGGGCCTCCTGTTGTATGGGAAGGAAGTGGCGGAGGGTCAAGCTGACGCAGCGGCCGCGAGAGCTGGAGTCGTTGGGGGTTTCAGTCGGATGAAAGCCTGGGTTCAAGGAAATTTCTGAGCGTTGAGATAAGGAGTCTTGAGATGTTCGAATTAATGGATGGGCATTGCGAAACCGCAGTCATCAAAGTGATGGGCATCGGCGGCGGCGGTGGGAACGCTGTCGGGCACATGTCGTCAGCCGGCATTGACGGGGTCGACTTCATCTGCGTGAACACGGACGCTCAGGCACTCAAGAGCGCTCGGGTCAAGATGGGAATTCAGATCGGCTGCAATATCACCAAGGGATTGGGGGCCGGCGCCAATCCGGAAATCGGCCGGCAAGCTGCTATGGAGGACCGGGATCGTATCCACGAGGTCGTCGCCGGTGCGGACATGCTGTTCCTTACGGCGGGGCTCGGGGGTGGCACGGGGACGGGCGCCGCGCCGGTGGTCGCACAACTCGCTAAGGAACTCGGCGTCCTAACGGTCGCCGTGGTGACCAAGCCCTTTACGATGGAGGGCACCAAACGCATGCGGGTCGCCGAGGAGGGAATTGCAGAGCTCGGCCGCTATGTCGATTCGCTGATCACCATTCCCAACGAAAAACTCCTCACCGTGCTCGGTCCGGATACCACATTGTTGGATGCGTTCAGGACGGCGAATCAGGTACTGCAGGGCGCGGTCCAGGGAATCGCCGAGCTCATTACGCGACCCGGGCTCATCAACGTGGACTTCGCCGACGTGCGGACCGTGATGTCCGAGATGGGAATGGCGATGATGGGATCCGGTGTGGGCAGCGGTGACGATCGTGCCCGCGAGGCTGCGGAGGCGGCCATCTCCAGCCCGCTGCTGGAGGACATCGATCTGGCTGGGGCCAATGGCATCCTGGTCAATGTCACGGCGGGCATGGATCTGTCGATCGGGGAATTTCAGGAGGTCGGCGAAACCGTTAAACAGTTCGCGTCGGACGACGCCACGGTCGTCGTCGGTACCGTTGTCGATCCGGAGATGGCGGAGGAAATTCGCGTCACGGT
>JAZFPW010000289.1:0-2017 GCA_036444815.1 Gammaproteobacteria bacterium | reverse complement strand
ACACGACGAACGTGCCCGCGGACGTGACCTACACGGACACCGGCGCCACGGACATCTCGGCCACCGAGCACGAGAACGGCTTCACCATCGACGTCGGCCCGACGGCGGCGCTCGGCTTCCACACCTTCGAGGCGAACTACACCTTCCGCGACGCCGCGGACGTCACGGTCTTCACCGAGCAGCTCGTCTTCACCATCGAAGTCCTTCCCTGACCTTCGGTTTGACGGCTACTCGCGGCGGACGATCACGCGGTCCGGGATCTCGTTGCGGTCGCCTTCCTTCCAGGGAAAGTGCCGGGACAGACACTCGCCCGCGCGAGCGATGCCGTCGACGAGGCCGTCGCGTAGGGAGCCTCGTCGAATACCATCGAGGATCGCGTCGTCCGTGTCGGCCCAGAACTTGGCGTCAAGCTTTGCGTCGATCCCCTCGTCCGCCAGCAGGATCACCCGATGCTCCAGCAAGCTGACGAACACCAGCACGCCGGTGGCCGCCTCGGTCTTGTGCAGCTGGTGCGCGTAGAACTCCTGGAACGCTTGCTCCTCGGCCACCGCCGTCGCGCGGCTGTCGAGGATGAACAGCCGCTTGAAATCCGGAAGGAGCCTGGCGAGGCCGAAGCCTATCCCGCCCAGGGCGAGCTGCGACAGCAGCAGGAACACCGGATGGTTCCAGGGCAGCCACGGCGCGAGCAGTGACGACCCGATCAACAGACAGCACAGTGCCGCGAGCCAGTCGGCCCCGGGATGCGGATCCGAGCGCTCGACGACCACGGGCAGGATCTCGCCCACCGTCTTGCGCTCGGCCTCGGCGACGGCCCGGCGTACGGCGCTGCGGTCGTCCTCCGTGAACGTCGTGACGGCCCGATAGCGTCCCTGTCGGACGATCGCGCGCAGAACGAAGAACAGCAGCAGCCCGCCGAAGATCAACGGGCCCACGATGCCGACGATCTGCCACAGGCCGCTCGCCGCCTGGGCCCCCGCCGCGCCCCACCCCGCATCCGCACCCATCACCAACCTCCCGAGGCGCCGCCGCCGGAGAAGCCGCCGCCGCCGCCGAAGCCTCCGAAACCTCCGCCGCCCCCGCTCCCGTGCCAGCCCGAGGAGTGCCGGCCGCGAGACAGCGCCGAGCCGAGCAGGAGGCCCCCGAGGAGTCCACCCCCCAGTCCGCGACGACGGCCGAACAGGCGGGGCAAGACGAAGAAGATGAACAACAGCGGAAGCAGGCCGAGCCCGCCTCTGGAGCGGCGACCACGCCGCTGAGGAATCTTCGAGTAATCCCCTCCGCCAGCGGCGTGCAGCGCCTCGACGCCGGCGCGCAGGCCGTCGTAGGGACGGCCGCGCTTGAACTCGGGAGAGATGGCGTCGCGGATGATCCGGCCCGAGATGGAATCGGTGATGTTGCCCTCGAGGCCGCGGCCGACCTCGATGCGGATCTTTCGCTCTTTCTTTGCAACGAGCAGCAGCGCCCCGTTGTTCTTGCCCTGCTCACCAAGACCCCAGGCGCGGGAGACCTCCAGCGCGTACTGCTCGAGCGCGCGCCCGCCCAGGTCGGGCACCGTGAGAAGCGCGATCTCCTGTCCGCTGCCCTGCCGGTACGACTCCATCAACGCCTCGAGCGCCTGCTCCTGCTGCGGCGACAGGAAACCGGCGAGGTCCGTGACCCAGCCGTCGTTCCTGGGAAGCGCGCTCTGGGCCTGGACCGCCACGCACAGCAACGCGGTGATCGCGACCATCGCAACGATCACCGGCCTGCGAGCGGAACGGCGCCCAGGGATCTTCGCTGCGTGCGGCACTATTCTTTCTCGAAATCGAACTCGACCTGGGGCGTCTCGCGCTCCGCGGCGTCGAACTGCATCTGCGGCTGCTTTTCGAATCCGAACATCCCGGCGATGAGATTGGCGGGGAAGCGACGGCGCGTCGTG
Source organism: Gammaproteobacteria bacterium (assembly GCA_036444815.1). Classification (GTDB taxonomy): domain Bacteria; phylum Pseudomonadota; class Gammaproteobacteria; order Steroidobacterales; family Rariloculaceae; genus SMWC01. The sequence continues at coordinate 99 of JAZFPW010000289.1, read as the reverse complement.
TTGTAGATACGCACGGCCTCGATGTAGTCCCTGCGGGCCACCGCGATGCGGTTCTCGGTGCCCTCGAGCTGATCCTGAAGGGAAAGAAAATTCTGGTTG
>JAZFPW010000288.1:0-5214 GCA_036444815.1 Gammaproteobacteria bacterium | reverse complement strand
CCGGTTGGTACGTTGAGCCGAGCTTCAGAATCAGCCCGAACTGGGGCATCTATGCGCGCTACGAAAATGTCGACGGCGCCCGAGATCAGGATGAGTTCACGCAATGGGAGGCGGGATTGAGTTACCGGCCGGTCCCGGACGTCACGATTAAGGTCGACTATCGCACTCGAGAACACGCACTGGCTTCTGAGGCCGGCAGGGATTTCGGCGCGCTCGATCTAGGCATCGGCTACCAGTTTTGATGGCGACGGCTTAGTGGGAACCCGTAAGAGATGCGAGCAATGAGATACATCTTCCTACTCGGCGGATGCCTCGCGCTGACGACGTTGGCTAGCAGTCAAGGGCGTTATCTTGAGACCGCGGACTATCTTCGTGCTGCGTTCCCGGACGGTGAGCCGACGCCGAACACGCTCTGGGTGACCAGTGAAATACGCCAGTCGGCCGAGGACACACTCGGGCACGGCATCGCTTCGCTACGGGTTCGATACTGGCATCGCGATCGGCGGACGGCCTGGATCCTCGATCAGATTGGCAAGGAGCAGCCGATTACGGTCGGCGTCGTCGTTGAAGACAACGCGGCTTCGATGGTTCGGGTGCTCGAGTTCCGTGAGTCACGGGGTTGGGAAGTGCGTTATCCGTTTTTCACCGACCAGTACAACGACGTGAGACTCGATGCCCGGAATCAGATAGATCGGCAGATCGACAGCATCACAGGCGCGACACTGTCGGTTAATGCCGTGACCCGAGTCGTTCGTTTAGCACTCTTTTTATACCGGTACGCAGGTGAGGTCGATGGCTGACAATAACTCCCGACCGGCACCCGCGCAACGCTGCTTGTCTCGTGTACATCGTTGGCTTGGGCTCGGATCGGTCGGTTTCGTCGTGCTGCTGAGTGTTACCGGCATCGCCCTCAATCACGCCGGTGAACTGAGTCTGGACAGGCACTATTTGCAATCGCCCTGGCTGTTGGAGTGGTACGGCATCGAAGTGCCGCCGCCTCAGGCGAGCTTCACTGCAGCCGCTCATCGAATCAGTCTGATCGGAGAGCGCCTCTACTACGATAATAATGAGTTGACGGACGGGATCTCGAAGCTGGTTGGCGCGGTCTCGACGCCTTCGTTCATCGCGATCGCGACACCCACCGATGTGCTTCTCGTTACGCCGGACGGCACTTTAGTGGAACGTATCGACACTGAGGCCTTTTTGCCCGGTGATGTCACCGCCATAGGTGTCGCAGGGGCTGTTCTCCTCCTACGCGGCGGTGACTACCTGTATGAGACGGATGAAAATCTGCTGACGTTCAGTCCGTGCCTTGAGTTCGATTTCGCTGATATTCAGTGGCCGGTGCCATCGGCCATACCCCAAGATCAACTTGCGATTCTGCAAGGGCTCTATCGGGGACGAGGCCTCAGCCTGGAGCGGGTGATACTGGATCTGCACAGCGGCAAGATTCTCACGCGCGTCGGCCCGATCTTGATGGATGCGGTCGGCATCATTCTGATAGCGCTCAGCGTTATCGGCTTGTTCATGTGGGCCGGTAGAAACGGTAAACAGCGCCCGTCGAGTTGAGGCTAATCGTCGGCGCCACCGACGTCGTGTGGAACTTCGATGTCGTAGCCAACCAGCTCTCATCAAGCGATACGGGGGCTAGTACTCCTCTGAGAGGTCCATCACAGGAGATCCTGCCGAACCGGCGTACACTGCGCTCGAGTAGGGATATTTCGTTGTCGCCAGGGAGTTGGCCGTGGGTTCATACGATGACACGATCAAGCTGAGTCGTACAATAGCGAGTACCGGTACGCTCAAACTCGCTTCGATACACACGATCGATATCTTTTATACCCCTATAGAAGAACGGTTCGAACGCATCACGCGACTGGCCACACGCGTCCTGGGCGTGCCAGTCGCAGCCGTGACTCTGCTGAGCAATCAGAAGCAGTGGTTCAAATCGGTCTTCGGTTGGACGGTCTCGGAGTTACCGCTGGAGGACAGCCTCTGTGCGGTGGTCGCGCCTGAGAACCAAGTGTGTGTCGTCCCGGATACGGAGTCGGACGCTCGGTTTGCCGATCATCCGCTTGTGACGAAGCGGCCAAAGTTCCGGTTCTACGCCAGCTATCCGCTGCACGACACTAACGGCCTGAGTGTCGGAACGTTCTGCGTCTTCGATCGTAAGCCCAAGCAATTTTCGAGTGCTGATATGGAGTCGCTGCATGATCTTGGGGAGATGGCGCAGCGAGAGCTAATCGCGGAATTGTTGACCGATGCGCAGTCAGAGCTCATTTCGAAGCTAGGCCCCGCTCGCCGAGAAGCGATGTTCGACCCACTCACACGGGTCTGGAACCAGCGGGGCGCGACGGCGCTACTCAAGTCGATGGTGATCAAAGGGAGAGAGCAGAACAGAGACGTCGGGATCTGTCTTCTCGATCTAGACGACTTTAAATTCATCAACGACTCCTACGGACATCAGGAGGGTGATCACGTCTTGAGGAACGTAGCGGCGACGCTCGTCAAATGCTTGCGGCCTGAAGACGTCGTGTGTCGTTACGGCGGTGATGAATTCCTACTCATTTTACCAGGCGCAGATGAAAGTCAGGTAGCGATGGTCGCCGAACGGACGCGTCGCGCCATCTCCGATACACCCGTCTGTACGCGGAATGGGGATCTGCCGATCAGTATCAGCCTCGGCTACACGGCTGTGGGGCGGGATCACGAAGTCGAGATTGAAGAACTCATCGCGCGCGTGGATGATGCGCTCATGGTCTGTAAGCGTGAAGGCCGGAACCAGATTCGGATGGCCAGCTAGCGTCCCGCTGACGCCTTCCGACTACCTCCAAACGCACCCGGCAGTCTGCCGGACATGAGCAGATTCTAGTGTAGCGGCGTCACGCTTCGTTCTTGGCACAACGTCTGTTCAGGCATATCAGGTTGTGGCGGAGAGCGGTACAATAAACCGCAACCACGTTCGTTACTGAAAATAATCAAACTGACAGATCGCCTCGCCGCTGTGCGAGGCTAAAGCAACTACTAAGACCGTAAGGGATCCTCAATGTATAGCTCTTGTGTTGATCGCCAGAGGCACTGGCAGGCCGGGATCTTGGCTTCTGCGTTTGTCCTGGCGTCGCCCTGGGCGGCGTCCCAAACGACGGCGGAGGCCGAGAACATGGCCTTGTTGGCGCACCACCCTCTGGATGGGCGGCCGTCCTATCAGCCCATGCCGCATCGATACGGTGACCGTTGGATTCTGTTCACCGGTCATCATGCCGGTGAAGCCGTGAACTCGTTAAACGGTAAGCTCGAAGGCAACGGTACGTCCGTACTCGATGTGACGGACCCGCGTAATCCGGTTTATCTCGCGCACATCGCCGCACCGCCGTGGGCGGAGCATGGCTCGATGTCGCTGGGTACCGGCGCGCAGCACGTGCAGGTTTGTAACGGTACGGATCTGCCGGACGGAGATCCGGACAAGGTCTATCTGCTGCGGTCTTTGGGCAATGTCAGCCACGAGGTTTATGACGTCACCGATCCGGCCGCACCGGAGTTCTTGGTCACCATCGTGTGGACCGGGGACTCCCCGCCGATGGAGCCGGGCGCCGACTTCTACGACACGAAGGGTACGCACAAGAACTGGTGGGATTGCGAGACCGGCGTCGCGTATGTGACGTCCAGCATATCGGGTTGGAAAAAATGGCGTAACCTCCAGGCGTTCGACCTAAGTCGTCCTGAAGAGCCCGTCCACATCCGTGATTTCAACCTCGTCGGTACTGAACCGGCAGCCACGATTCCGGCCGTAGAGGCGCCCGGCGGTTATTCTGGAATTCATCAGCCCACGGTGCTCGGTAACCGTATTTATCTCGCCTATGGCATGGACAGCGATGGTGTAATCCAGATCCTCGATCGCGATAAATTCGTCAACGGCGACCCAGACGTGGATGACCCCTTCGAGCCGACCCCGGAGAATCTTCTCTACCCCGAGATCACGCGAGTCGATCTCCCTAGTTACTGGGGTGGTCACAGCGTGCATCCGATCCTCGGCATGGAGATAGGCGACTACGCCGATGATGAAACCGGCGGCGTGCGAGACATCTTAGTCGTGGTGTCGGAGGTCACTGCCAATGAGTGTGGGAACGCGCGGCACGCAGTTTTTTTCCTGGACATCACCGAGGAGGACAAGCCGTTCGGCATCTCCTCGTTCCAGGTGCCGGAGGCTAGCGGGGGATTTTGTAGTCGCGGCGGGCGGTTCGGACCGCACGCATCGAACGACTCGCTAGCGCCGGTCTACTATAAGAACACGTTATTCCTGTCTTACTTCAACGCCGGCGTGCGCGCTGTAGATATTCGCGACCCGTTCAATCCGAAGGAGATCGCCTACTACATCCCCGCGATCACCGAGAACACGGACGAGCGCTGTGTAGAAGTCGATGGTGAACGGCGCTGTAAGACGGTCATTCAGACGAATAACGTCAACTACGATCCGCGAGGTTATATCTATGCGTTGGATCGTGCTAACACGGGGCTACACATCCTAGAGCTGACGGGATCGGCACGCGAGGGCGCCGGATTGCCGGACTAGCTAAAGAACAATAAGGAGGAAGCAGTCATGCACAGAGATTTCGTAACGGTTGCTGCAATTGCAGGGAGTCTTCTGCTGGCTGGCCTGCTTGGCAGTCAGTTCCTATTCGCTCAGGATCAGGCAAGCTTCGGGTTCGCCGCGGTTCCAGGAGAGCGTGGCGGCCAGGATATAACCGGACCCTATGACGTCGTGGCCGGTTGGCCGAAAGACATCTCGACATTGCCCGGACACGCAGACTGGACCTGGGGCGCCGGGCAGAGCATTTTCGCGGAGAGCCCTGACCGTATCTACGTGTTACAGCGGGGTGAATTGCCGAATGTCGAGCGACCGGTTCGGAAGCCGCTCTTCGATGTCGGGCCGAGCGTGTATTTCCCGATCGGGCGCTTGCCCTGGCGCGACGCGACGGCATCGAGCCTACCGAGCAACGGGGGTGCGGGAAGCCTGGCGGAGGAGGGCATTTCTGCCTGGGAAGCGAACGGTGGCCGTATGGGCATCGACGCGCGCTGGGAACATTGCATCCTCGTCCTGAACGGCGAAGGCGAGATTATCGAAGCCTGGACTCAATGGGACTCTATGCTGCAACGGCCGCATTTCGTCGCCATCAATCCGTACGACCCTGAGAAGCATGTCTGGGTCGTGGACGA
>JAZFPW010000287.1:0-2046 GCA_036444815.1 Gammaproteobacteria bacterium | reverse complement strand
CGGTCTCCAGGAGCTCGGTTGACGTCGCCTGTTCCTCGTAGGAGGGCGGCTTTCGGTGTATCGGCAAACGCTCCTCCGCGCCGATGTCGCCGGCATTGTCGATCGGCCTGCCGAGGACATCCATGATCCGGCCTAGTGTCTTCTCGCCTACCGGTACGGCGATCGACTCGCCCGTGTCCGTGACCGGCAAGCCTCTTCTCAGGCCCTCGCTAGAGCCCATCGCGATGGCGCGGACGACGCCGTCACCGAGCTGCTGCTGCACCTCGAGCGTCAAGTCGCGATCATCCAGATGCAGCGCGTCGTAGACTTTAGGGATCGCGTCCCTGGGAAACTCGACGTCCACCACGGCGCCGATGACCTGAACGATAGTACCCGTGCTCATGAGCTAGTTACCTTACCTTTGCAGTCGGTTTAAACCGCGGCTGCGCCGCCCACAATCTCTGAAATTTCCTGCGTAATGGCCGCCTGCCGTGCTTTGTTGAAAGCCAACTGCAGCTTATCGATAAACTCTCCGGCGTTGTCTGTAGCGGCCTTCATCGCCACCATCTTAGAGGCCATCTCGCAGGCCACGTTCTCGACCGCGGCCCGGTAAACCTGCGACTCGATGTAACGGTTCAACACGTTGTCGAGCAGGTCGACCGCGTCCGGCTCGTAGATGTAGTCCCAATGGGACTGAAGGTCCTCGCTATCGCCCGCCTCGACCGGGATCAGCGTTTTGATTTCCGGCGTCTGGCTCATCGTGTTGACGAACACGTTATGGACGAGAAACAGCCGGTCGATCGTCCCGTCCGTGTAGGCATCGGTCATCGCGGTGATCGTGCCCACCAGATCCGCTACCGCCGGCGCGTCGCCCAGATGACTCGTGGCTGCAACGACATTCGTGTTCAGGCGGCGGAAGAAAGCGATTCCTTTGCTGCCGATGATACAGACGTCGACTTCGACGTCTTTTTTCTGCCAGTCGCGCATATCGTTTAGAACGGCGCGGAACAAATTGACGTTGATAGAACCGCATAACCCACGGTCCGTCGTGATGATGATATAGCCGACCCGTTTGACTTCCCGTGTCTCGAGAAAAGGGTGGTGATAGTCCGGGTTCGCTTCGGACAGGTGCCCGATGACGGTCCGGATTCGATCGGCGTACGGCCGCGATGCCGCCATGCGCTCCTGCGTTTTGCGCAGCTTCGACGCGGCAACCATTTCCATTGCCTTCGTGATCTTCTGCGTGTTCTTTATGCTATTGATCTTGGTGCGAAGTTCTTTACCGGCCGCCATGCTGAGCTCCTAGTAGGCCCCCGTCGACTTGAAACTCTCGACCAAGGTCTTCATCCCGCTCTCGATCTGCTCGTTCAGATCCCCGTCGGCATTAATCTTGTCCATGAGCTCTGCCGCGTTGGATCGGGCATGCGCGTGCAGCGCGGCTTCGAAAGCCACGACCTTCTCGGCAGGCACGTCGTCGAGATACCCCTCGTTGACGGCGAACAACGAGATGGCCATCTCCGCGATGGAGAGCGGGGAATACTGCGGCTGTTTCATCAGCTCCGTCACTCGCTGGCCTCGCTCCAGTTGCCGCCGGGTCGTTTCGTCGAGATCCGAAGCGAACTGCGCGAACGCTGCTAACTCTCGATATTGCGCCAATGCCAGGCGCACGCCTCCGCCGAGCTTCTTGATGATCTTCGTCTGCGCCGCACCGCCGACTCGCGATACCGACAGGCCGGCGTTGATGGCCGGCCGTATACCGGCATTGAAAAGGTCCGTCTCTAGAAAGATCTGCCCATCGGTAATCGAAATAACATTCGTCGGCACGAAGGCAGATACGTCCCCTTCCTGGGTCTCAATGATCGGCAGCGCCGTCAGCGATCCGGTCCGGCCCGTCACCTCGCCCTTGGTGAACGCTTCGACGTACTCAACGCTGACTCTCGCCGCGCGCTCCAGCAGTCTCGAGTGCAGATAGAAGACGTCGCCGGGATACGCTTCACGTCCAGGCGGGCGGCGCAACAGCAGAGAAACCTGGCGATACGCCCACGCCTGCTTGGTGAGATCGTCATA
>JAZFPW010000286.1:0-2858 GCA_036444815.1 Gammaproteobacteria bacterium | reverse complement strand
AAGCGATGGGCCACTACTCGGCGTACCAATGTAAATATGGGGAGACGTCGCTCAACAATCGATTGCCGATTGTCCGTAAGCAAGGTAACGCGTTCTTAGCCGCTCCCCATGTTCACGGTGAACGGTTTCACTATTTCGACACGGGCATCAAGCGGCTGATCATAGAACTCGAGCTGGAGAACTGCGCGGTCTTCCTCGTCCACCTATCACTGAAGTGCCGTCATAGACAGGCGCAACTCCACCATTTACACGATCTGGTCGTCGCGTCAGAGAAGCCAGTCGTCGTCGCCGGGGACTTCAACGCCTTCTGGGGCGAGCATGAGATTTACCTGTTCATGAAAGCTGCAGGCCTACAGAGTGCCAACGTCGCCAGTCAGCCGTCTTATCCCAGCCGGTCTCCACGCAAGGAGTTGGATTTCGTTTTGTACGGCGAAGGCGTCCGCGTGACGGATTTCTTCATCCCCCAGGTGAAGTTCTCGGATCACCTTCCGCTGATCTGTGATTTCGAGATAGACGGCCAGTCGCTGGTAGCTGCATAGAGAGACTCATGGCAACATCGGCCCCGACCTCCCGGCACTGGCGAAGGCATACGGACGCCGACGGTGTGTGCTGGTTGGCGTTCGACAAGCAAGATAGCTCAGCGAATACGTTATCCCGGGACACGATCCGGGAACTGGCAGCGGAGTTGAGTCTCCTCTCGGCGGAGCCACCCAGCGGCTTGGTCATCGGTTCGGCGAAAGCATCGGGCTTTATCGCTGGTGCGGACATCGGTGAAATCCGGGCTCTGGAGACCTCAGAGCAGGCAGCCGCGTCGGCGGTCCGAGGGCAGGAGTTGTGCCAACAGGTCGCTGATCTGCCCTGCCCTACCGTTGCAACGCTCAACGGCTTTGCCCTGGGCGGCGGCCTGGAGCTCGCGCTCGCCTGCGATTATCGCGTTGCTGTCGAAAGCTATGAGCGCTGTCTAGGCCTGCCGGAGGTGCAGCTCGGAATTCATCCTGGGTTCGGCGGCACGATCAGAGCGGTACAACTGTTAGGCGCGCCGCTCGCACTGGATCTGATGTTGAGCGGCCGATCCGTGTCGCCCGTTGAGGCCCAGGCCATGGGACTGGTGGATCGCGTAGTCGACGCTGATTCCCTGGACGAGGCAGCCGCCTCCATTCTCAACGAACGGCCGCGGCTGCACCGGCCACCGTTGCATCTGCGTCTTCTGAATCTCGCGCCGGTACGGCCGTGGCTCGCGCGCAGCATCCGGTCACGCGTTCGACGCCGCGCCAACCCGGCGCATTACCCCGCACCATACGCGATCATCGATCTGTGGCAGCGCTACGGAGCGAGCGGTCCGGATGCCTATCGGGTCGAGGCGCAGTCGATCGGCGAGTTACTCGTCAGCAACACGTGCAAGAATCTCGTCCGAGTTCATTTTCTCCGGGAGCGTCTGCGGAATCTCGCGCCGAAACAAGGCGACATAGAACGCGTGCATGTCGTCGGTGCGGGCGTAATGGGCGGCGATATCGCGAGCTGGTGCGCCATGCGTGGTCTAGCGGTCACGCTTCAGGATCGCGCGATGGAGTATGTCGAGCCTGCGCTTGAGCGAGCGAAGAAATTCTTCAAGCGTCGATTGCGGGGCCCCGGGGATGCCGCTGCGGCTGAAGCACGCTTGACGGTCGATCTTGACGCCGAGCAGATCGATACGGCCGATGTGGTCATCGAGGCGATCGTCGAGCAGCTCGAGGCCAAGCAAGACTATTTTCAAAAAGTCGAGTCCGAGGTTTCTGAGAGCGCCATCCTCGCGAGCAACACGTCGAGTATCAAGATCGAGGAGATTGCGGCGGGCCTGGAAAAACCAGGGCGGTTCGTCGGCTTGCATTTTTTCAATCCAGTGTCCCGCCTGCCACTCGTCGAGGTCATCCGGGGCGTCGACACCGACGATGCGGTTGTGCGCCGGGCGACATCGTTCGTAATTCAAATTGGCAAGCTACCCTTGCCTTGCCGTAGTGAGCCGGGGTTCGTCGTGAATCGAATTCTAATGCCCTATATGTTGGAGGCGATCCGCGCGCACGAAGCAGGCGCCTCGTTCGAGACGATCGATAAAGCCGCGAAAAACTTTGGTATGCCGACGGGACCGGTAGAGCTGGCGGACCGTGTCGGGCTGGACATCGCGCTACACGTCACCGAGATCCTGGGTGCGGACGCGCCCGAGATACTGCGTGCCAAGGTAGACGCCGGCGAGCTCGGCGCGAAAACGGGCAAAGGCTTTTATCAGTTCAAGAATAATCGGCCGCATAAGGCATCGCGTTACGACCAACCGACGCTGGATCTACAGGACCGGCTGATTCTCGCACTCGTCAACGAAGCCATGGCTTGTTATGAGGACGGTGTCGTCGATGATCTCGATCTGCTCGACGCGGGCGTGATCTTCGGCACGGGGTTTGCGCCGTTCACCGGTGGGCCGATTCGTTATGCGCGCGAGCGTGGAATCGAGGACGTCATCGCGCAGCTTGAGTCTCTAGCCGAGCGTTTTGGAGCACGATTCACACCTCGACCTGGCTGGCGTAAATTGGCCGTGGAATAGTGATGTAGGCCATGTCTCGGCGCTGCGACGCTATGCTAGACTCCGACGCATCTCGGGCTGGAGCTCGTCCGGGACAGGATATTCAAGCGCACACTCGATGGCTAAGAAACTCGACATTGAACAACTCAAGGCCTTCTCGCCACTGGACGGGCTGAAGAGCGATAACCTTCACGCGTTGCTCAAGAAGGTCAAATTAGAGCGGACCCAGCACGGCCGAACGTTGTTCAACGAGGGTGATACGGAAAAGTACGCGCTCTATGTGTTGTCCGGGACGATAGAGCTCAGG
>JAZFPW010000285.1:0-3790 GCA_036444815.1 Gammaproteobacteria bacterium | reverse complement strand
GAACCAAGTCCTTATCTCCAAAGCCCGCCGCCTGTATTTTCGGTTGATCCGGTGTCTCTGGCGGTCAACCGATGTCGCTGAAGCGCGTTGGTATCTCTGAACATCCCTCTGACCCGAGGGATCGACTGTTGCAATAGTGAAAGGAGATCAATTATGAAAGCCCCATGGATACTAATCTGGGCGCTTGCTGCAGTGCCCGTCTTCGCTCAGGACCCTTTCCCGACCGACGACCGCGGTCAGGCCTTTGACGTGATCCTGGACTTCGTCGATGAGGCGAGGGCCGAGGAGCTTCAAGGCAGTCGTGACGCTGTCGATACGTTGCGAGATGAGCTTGTCGCGTTGCGAGATTCGGACACGCCCGATGAGGACGCGATTACCAGCGCGCGCGAGGATCTGAACGCGGCGCGTCGCGACCTGAGCGACGAGCTTCGCACTGAAATCCGTTCCAATGAAGACCTTCAGGCGGAGTTGAGAACTCTAGCCCAGGAGGCCCGTCAGGACCGGATCGAAACAGTTGCCGCATTTCGCGACGATCGCTTTGACGCTGTAGTGGATGCCGCGTCAGACGATCAGGCACCGGTTCTAGTCGACAATCGCGACGCTATCGCGAGCTTGACTGACGAACTCAGATCCCTTCGGGACGAAGGTGCGAGCCGTGATGAAGTCGCCGACCAGCGTGACGAGCTGCGCACGCTACAAAGCGACCAGAGAGAGCTCGTCCGGGATATCGTCGCCGCTAACGAAGACCTGCGGTCCGAGCTGTTGGCGGATGCGCGCGAGGTCAGGCGTGATGTCGGACGAGACGTTCGCGATTCGCGGGATCGCTTCCGGCGCGACCGACGCGACGACCCAAGCGGCGGGTAAATAAATCGTTGCAGCCGTACGGTTAGCTCTCGCCCTCCGGGGCGGGAGCTTCTTTTTGAACTTCAGGTTGGGGCCCGGAATATGACTCGACAGACCCTGAGACTTCTAGTCGCGCTCACCTTGATCCTGCCCGCCTACGCGACGGCGCAGCCTGACATCAACGCGACCTTCAGCGCCGGTGCGGCTGCCTTCGAGGCAGGGGATCTTGACACTGCGCTCGAAGCGTTCGAGTCGGTCCGCGCAATCGAAGGCCCCTCCGTCGAGACGGACTTTGCTTTAGGGTTAGTGCTCTACCGCATGGGAGAGCATGAGGACGCAGAGTTGCTGCTCACAGGCTTGGTGGACTCGGAACAGGGACCGCGGAGCGCCTATTACTTAGGCCGTATCGCCGAGGCGCGCGGCGACTATCCCTCGGCGAGGGCATGGTTTACCCGGGCCGCCGATCAGTACGACGATCTCGAAGTGCAGGCCTGGGCTGATGACTCGATGATGGCGTTGATGTTCGTCGACGAGTCCAGCCCCACACAACGCACACCTCGCAGCTACGCGTTTCTCTCCACTCACACGAACGTGGTGGACGGAATTCTGGATCCCAATGACACGACCGTGGTGGACGCTCAAGATACGTCGTTGTCCGTGCTCTTCGCCGGCACGCTGGCCGTCTGGAACCGCACGAGCTATCCGAGCTTGAGCGTGGGCGGCGCCGTCTACCGTGAAAACTACAGTGAATTCTCCGAGTACGACATCGCCTCCACCAATGTATTCACTGAGCTCGACGGCGGGCCCGACCGATATGAGTGGGGCCTCAGGCTCGGCTATACCGAGTTCCAGTTTGGGGGCGAAGACTACGTGGATCATTTGGATCTCTCGTTCTCCAACGAGTTCGAATTGAGCAACGGGTTAAATCTCTTGGCGTCGGCCCGGTTAACCGACGTGACGAGCCCCACAGTGCAGTATCTTCGCTACGAGGGCGAGCTTCGCGACTTCAATATCGGCCTTGGCGGCGGCGATCGCCTGAACTGGCGGGTGGATCTCGGCTACCGGGTCGAAGATCGACTGGATGAGACGACCGTGTTGGTCAACGACTCCGGACAGACGTTTCTCGGCTTTCGCAGCTATTCAAGAGACATACAGCGGTTGAGCGGGCGCCTGAGCTGGGACTACAACAGCTACTGGTATCAGGTCCTCGAGGCTGGCCTGCGCCAGACCGACTATCACGACCCCGATCTGTTTCTAACCGACAGCAATCAGGGTAGCCTCACGGTCCTGACCCGTTCGGCAGACCGGATCACGCTTAGAGCGGAAGTGGGCCGCTGGATCGGCAATCGCCTGAAGATCGTGGGGCTCGTCGAGTACCTGGACGAGGACGCGAACATTGATATCTACGACTTCGACAGCCTGCTCCTCAGTATCGGGCTCGATTATATGTTCTAGACGTTTTTCGACACCTTCCAGTCCTATTCTAGAAATTTCTTTAACTTTCGCCCCTATCTCGGGGACGTCTGCTTATGGCCGAAAGCAATGGGATGGACTCCTCCTCACCTATCGGCATCTAGGTGCCAGACTGAGAGCGTTAGCGTTTCAGTCAACGGTAAGAAGGAGTCCACCATGAAGATTAATCGTGTCGGCGTCGATTTAGCAAAGAACGTTTTTCAGCTCCACGGAGTCGATGGTTGTGGAGGAGGTATCTGGAAGCGCCAGCTACAGCGAAGTAACTGGCTGAGGGTGTTGATGGAGCAGATCGACACGGATTGCGAGATCGGGATGGAAGCGTGCGGTGGCGCCCATCACTGGGCGCGTGAGCTCAAGTCCCGAGGCTACCAGGTCAAGCTGATACCGCCACAGTTCGTGAAGCCGTATGTGAAGGGCCACAAGAACGATGCGACAGACGCTGCAGCGGTCTGCGAGGCGATGAGCCGGGCGGACATGAGCTACGTGGCGGTGAAGACGGTGGAGCAACAGGATATTCAAGCGGTTCACCGGGTACGGGCGTCGGTGATAGGGCAGCGCACCGCGGCAGGCAATCAGATCCGGGGCTTGGTGGCCGAGTATGGCCTGGTGGCACCGAAGCAGCTGGGACCGCTACGCCGTGCGATACCGGATTGGCTGGAGGATGCGGAGAATGGTCTAACCACTCGGTTCCGCACCTTATTGCACGGGCTGTGGGAGGAGCTACTGCGGCTTGATCAACGCATCGAGGTGCTGGATAAGGAGGTGAAGCTGATCGCCGAGACCCACGTCGATGCGAAGCGGCTGATGCAGTTGCGTGGTGTCGGGCCGCTGGTCGCGACGGCGCTGGTGGCCCGGTTCGGCGATGCGAGCCACTTCAAACGAGGTCGCCAGGCTGCCGCCTCGATCGGACTAACGCCTCGACATCATGGCACGGGCGGTAAGAACCGGATCTATGGCTTGAGTAAGCAAGGTGACCGTTACTTACGCAGTATTTTGATCCATGGCGCCAGAGCGGTAGTCAGTCAGGCCAAACAGCGGGATGACCGCTTGAGCCTGTGGGTCACGGATCTTAAGGAGCGTAGCCATATGAATGTGGCCGCGGTGGCGCTGGCCAATAAGACCGTGCGGGTGGCCTGGTCGATGCTAAAGGATGGCACCGATTACGACCCGGAGCTCGCGGTGACCGAGCGGTATCGTGGCTGGGTCATGACCTAAGGAATTGATTGAAGGAGATCCTCACTAACGATTGCCAAGCAAGCTGAATGATGGCGAACAGGTCGGACCGGCGCTGGGAAACCCCGACAATGTCCATGTGCCACGAGCACGTGAAAGCATTTGGGAACTGGCGCGCGAATACCCATCATGGCCCGGCATCAACGCATGCCACCTTTAGAGGCCGGATATACGTGAGCAGTCGTACCTCACGCCATCGAACAGAGTGCTTGCATCGAGGAGGAGTCCATATACAGACATT
>JAZFPW010000284.1:0-4746 GCA_036444815.1 Gammaproteobacteria bacterium | reverse complement strand
GATCGGAATGCGAATCGCATCCACGTCACGACGACAGAAGGGGAGTTTCTCAAGGAGTTCATCCTCGCGCCGGGCACGGGCGCGGGGGGCTCGACGGGTGGCGTAGCGTTCTCGCCCGACCCCGAACAGCGGTACCTCTACATCTCAGATCTCACGAACAACAAGATCTGGTTCCTTGATCGGCAGAGCGGCGACCTCGTGGGACAGCTGGGCAACATGGGCGACAACGGCGGTTCGTTCTACGGCCTGCACATGATCGCTGTCGACCCAGAGGGCAACATCTACACCGGTGAGGTCTTCGCCGGCGAGCGTGTGCAGCGGTTCGTGCCCACCGATAGCCCGAAGGGAGAATTGCTCCAGCAACTAGCCGGCATGCAGTAACCGGCAGAGACGCTGATGCGGAGGAGTTTCGACTCCTCCGCTGCCTATCAGCCGCCTACGGGACGGGGGAGTTCTCGCGCCGCACCGAAATCGTGGCCGCGTTGCAACGCGCGTGATGCCGATCTCTGGCCTACCTACGGCGCTGATCTCATGCGACGGGAACTATGCTAGATGCGGCGCGTCTGAAGGGGAGACGGCATGGAGTCACTGAGCACTCGCTCATCGCCACCTTATTCCTGGGGGAGTAGGAATTGATGAAAGCGAGCACCCAGTGACAGGATCGTAGTCTAACGCTCTATGTGCCGCCGCGAAATAGCGTAGTCCCCGCTGTCGACCAATCGTACAATGTAGAACACGACTGCACCGAGGGGATTACGATGTTTATCACCAATATTGAGGAAATTCCGGGTAAGACGATTGTGACGTCCCACGGCGTCGTGTCGGGCAGCACGGTGCGTGCGAAGCACGCCGGGCGCGATATCATGGCCGGTTTGAAAAACATCGTCGGTGGCGAGCTGACTGGTTATACGGAGCTTTTGACCGAAGCCCGCGAGCAGGCGTACGACCGGATGCAAGAACAGGCAGCGCAGCTCGGCGCGAACGCGATCGTCAACGTCCGCTTCTCTACGTCGTCGGTCACGGCCGGCGCGTCGGAGATCTACATTTACGGAACGGCCGTGACGGTCAAGTAAGCAGTCATGTTCGAGCTTTCCGTCCTGATCGCATTGATCGTGACCGGTTACGTCGTCGGCCGGTACCTGGAGCGAAAACACTATCGCTCGATTGAGCGGCGCGAGCGCGAGTTCATTGATCTCATCACGACGTCGAGTAAGCACCCGGTAGGTGATATCCCATCGAAAGTGCGCGCCGAGCTGGTGCAGGGTGCCTGCGTAATCTCGCCCGATTACTTCAAGCGATTCGTCGCCGGGCTGCGCATGCTGTTTGGCGGCAACGTGCGCAGCTACGAGACTCTGATCGACCGTGCTCGCCGCGAGGCCGTGCTGCGACTGAAGGCGTCCTGCACCGACGCGAGTCAGATCATCAACCTGCGCGTCGAGACGTCGTCGATCACGAAGGGCCGCAAGAACCAGGTAGGCTCGATCGAGGTGCTCACGTACGCGACGGCGCTGTTCTACTAACCGGCGATGGACTACAGGCCCGGGCTCCCGAAACGTAACGTCAATATCTCGCACGAGCACCCGCTGAAGGAATTCTTCGTGTTGCTGGCCGGCACGATCGGTGTCGTTGTTGTGGTTTTCGTAATCGTCGGCCTCTTCGTCGATACCGCGGTGCAGTACATCGATCCGGAAGTCGAACGGCAGTTGTTCGGCGTCGATGGGCGTGACGACGACAAACCGTTAACCGAACCCGAGCAGGAACTGCAGAGCCTGCTCGACCAGCTTGGCAATTGCGTCGACGTTGCCTACCCGGTTACCGTGCGGATCTCCGAATCGAGCGATATGAACGCATTCGCGCGACTGGGCGGCCGGGTCACCGTGCTGTCCGGGTTGCTCGACAGAGTCAAGACCGAGAATGGTATCGCGTTCGTGCTCGCACACGAGCTGGGACACTTCAAAAGTCGCGATCACCTGCGTTCGATCGGCCGGGCGCTGGTGCTGCTCGCCGCGTCGGTCGCGCTGACGGGCGCGAATTCGGACGTGTCGAACATCATGACGCCGGTGTACAGCGTCGAGACGGCCAGATTTTCGCAGGAGCGCGAGCGCGCCGCGGACGCTACCGCGTTGCAGGCCTTAAATTGCTACTACGGCCATGTCGGCGGTGCCACTGAATTCTTCGAACTGATGGTCGAGCCTGGTGACGATCTCGAATGGTCACTGACGCATTATTTTTCCAGTCATCCCGAACCACAGGACCGGATCGACGACCTGCGCGCATTGACCGAGGAATTGGGCTTTCGAGAATCAGGCGTGACGACGCCGGGGCGAATCGGAAGACCGATCTCTAAGGCCCCACGGTGATGATGAGACGGGCTATCGAGACCTGGGAGGATTACTCTGCTCCGGCCCGTATGACCCCGGCGTTGCGACCAGTAATCTGCGCGACGTCGCCGTTGCTGAACACGACGCGCGTCAGCCGCATGAAGTTAGCCCCGCTTCGGCTCGGCGAACCCGTAACCGCAGCTAACCTGTCTCCCGACTTGAACAGATCGCCACCCAGCCCCCTGCGGCGTGCATTATTGGCGCTCGGCAGCTCCGCACTCCACTCCACCACGTTGCCGTCGTCGTCCATAAAGACATAGACGAGCCTGCCATGCGGATTGACAAGATCATACGAGACTACTGTGGCGTCATTGTGCTCAAGCTGGGCAGACGTATCGAAGTACGTGGCCCCATTGTGATGAGCTGTCGCACCGGACCCGATGAACAGTATCAGGGAGGTGAACGGCAATAGATATTTAAGCTTTGTTATCACCTATTTACCCAGCACTCACTGTATACCGCCAAATTCGGGAATACACTCATACTCCCAGATCTCACCGTCGACTGCGAAATTCCACCGGCCGTTCACGACGTAGGGCTCTTCGTAATACCTCGGATCGTGCACCTCGCCCGTGAATGTCAACGTGTCCCCATCCCGGCTGTAACGCTCGAGAACGTAGGCGTCCTCATCCCCCGAGAACGGGAAACCGTTCGTCCACGTGTAGTTGGTCGCCGACATCAGAGTGGTTCGAACGACTAGCGTCTCGTCTTCCCAGTGACCGGTGGAGTAGCCGCCTATTGACGGCAGCCAGTGATCGGGCGCCTGACGGCCGTCCATGAAGATACGGCGAACCTGGTGAAAATGCTCATACAGAAGCAGAACCTGGTGTTCCTGCTGGACGATTTCTATCGGATACGGATCGACTAGCCCCAGGGGTATGCCCGGCATGAGGCAGCGTAAGGTCGGGTCTTTCTCCGCGCTGTAACTCTCGAATTCCGCCCGCCCTTCGGGCGTCAGCCTGACCTCGTCCGGCGGTGGTTGTCCCATCCGGGCCGGATGCTGCGGATTCCAGATTCCCTCGAAATCAGCCTGGGCGTGGGCGACACCGGTGAGGTGAATGCCCACAGCGCTTATAGTAACGATTAGAGCGATTCTTCTAGTGCGCATCATTAAGCTCTTATCCTGAACGATCTTCCGAAATCGTACTCTAGAGTCACGGGGTGCGGCAACAACCCTATCGAGGCACGAATCGCCTCGTTGCACGCACGCGCACAGCTCAGCTTGCCAGACTCAGCCCGGTACATCCCTGGTGTTAACGTATCGCGTTATTGCGGCGAGGGCTTACCAGCGAGTTCCGTCACCGCCGTACCCACGACGACGTCCGCCGGATCTGTGAGGTTCAGCCCGACTCGGGCTCAGTGTTGGCCATTTTCTCTGCTTTTCGCAGCGCTTTTTTCTCTTCCTTGGCCCTGCGCTTCTCTTTCTTGGCTTGCTCGCGCTGGCGTTTGGCGTGGGTTTGCGGTCCTGGCCTGGCCATACAGTTACTTCCTTCCGTGGCTATATGAACGGTAACTTTACCACAAAGGCCCATAGCGGCCCCTGTGCCCGTGCCTGCCTCACGCTGCGTCAAGGCGTGAAGGTTGCGACCACCTCCAGAGTAGCCGCATCGACCATCCAGATACGGGAGATCGTGAAGGGTTCGCCGTGAACTATTCGCTCGAGGTCCTCGAATTCCCGCGGTGTCCCGGCGACCAAGACGCGAATCTCGTAGATTGTCCCGGCCGAAGCGTCGAAACATAGTTCGGCAGATTCCGGATTCAGCGTGGATATAGTCGCAAGGACGCTGACACAGACCTCACCCGGGAGCAGCCTGACCCTGCGCGCCGTCACGGGAATCACCTCGCCCCGGGGCGTGTCGATCGACGTAATGCGTAAGTTCGCGGCTAGCGGGCTTCGCGACGTTCGCTCGACTTCGACGAGCGCCGTCTCTCTGTCGGGCCGGGGCATCCCCGGGTAGCCCTGCAGTGGACTGTTCACGCACGACGTCAGCGCCAGAGTGAAGATCAGACCCGAGGCAGCGCGCACGGAACTGATGAGTATCTCCATGATCGATTATCAGGCCGCGCGCATCTGGAAAGTCGCCTACCAGCCCGAGCGACGCGCGTCAGCTCTTACCCTCGCCTTTTCGCGCCGTGGAGATTCGCGAGACCTGCGGCGGGGACACCGGTTCGGCACCCTCCGTTTCCTCCGGCTGCGCTGTGGGCGTTTCGCTCAACTCCCCGCCCGATTCCTTCGCGTCGTGCACCGTATAGAGATTCGGCGCGCTGCGGTTGACGTGCAGTTGGAAGATATCGGCACGATTGTAGTGGCCGGCAAAGTCGTGGCGCAGCTTCATCATGATGCCGACTTCAAGATTGCATTCCG
>JAZFPW010000283.1:0-12116 GCA_036444815.1 Gammaproteobacteria bacterium | reverse complement strand
CTTGGTCCGCAGTCTACACGACCTCGAGCGGCGGCTCACTGAGGACCGCGGCCTGTTCTTTCAACGCGAGCACATGCTCTTCCCAGTACTTGTTATCGACAAACCACGGGAACGCGCGGGGGAACGCGGGGTCCACCCAGCGCCGCGCGATCCACGCCGTGTAGTGGATCATGCGCAGCGTACGTAACGCTTCGATCAGGTGTAGCTCGCGGTAATCGAACTCGAAGAACTGGCTGTAGCCCTCGAGGAGATCCTTGAGTTGGCCTGCCCGTTCGTCGCGGTCGCCGGATAAAAATAGCCACAGATCCTGCACTGCCGGACCGGTGATGCAGTCGTCGAGGTCCACGAAGTGGGGCCCATCGACGGTCCATAAGACATTGCCGGGATGACAGTCGCCGTGTATCCGCAGCTCCCGATACTGCCCGGCGCGGGCGAAACAGTCCTCGATGGACTCGAGTAATTGCTCCACGATCGTCTCGTAGCTTTCCACGAGATGGCCCGGCAGCCAGTCACTGGCCAACAGATACACCGCGGAGTCCTCGCCCATGCGCTGCGCCGATAACGCCAGCCGGTGCGTGAACGTCGTGACCGCGCCGACGGCGTGGATACGCCCGACGAACCGCCCCATCCACGCCCGGTCGTCGGCCGAGCCTAGCTCCGGCCAACGCCCGCCCTGTCGCGGAAACACGGCGAAGCGATAGCCGGCATGCTCGTGCAGCGTGGCGCCGTCGACAAGCATCGGGGCGACGACGGGAATCTCATGACCCACAAGCTCCGCGGTAAAGTCGTGCTCCTCCAAGATCGCCTCGTCCGTCCAACGGCCCGGTCGATAAAACTTCGCGACCCGGAAGCCGCCATCTTCCATGCCCAGCTGGTAGACCCGGTTCTCATAACTGTTCAGCGCGAGGATTCTGCCGTCGCACCGAATGCCGACGCCATCCAGCGATTCCATAATCACGTCGGGTGAGAGCTTGGCGTAGGGTGGTTCCGACAACGGCTTCTTTCCTTCGCGCGATCGCGGCCGCGCTAGTTTACGTCTACGGCACAGACCCGTAGTCTCTCGTCCATGATACTGGGGGCACCCCTCACCAGCACTGCATTTCTTACCGCGATCGCCATGATCGCCTTCGCCGCGAACTCCCTGCTCTGCCGCATGGCGCTAGGCGCCGGGCTTATCGATGCCGCGAGTTTCGCCACGATCCGTGTCGTCGCAGGCGCCACGGTCTTGACGTTGATCGCGCTACCGCGCTGGCGCGCTCGCGGGCGAGGGAAGACAGATCCGATCGCGGTCACGACGTTGTTCCTCTATATGGCGTTCTTCTCTTTTGCCTATCTCTCCCTCGCCGCTGGCACGGGCGCCCTGATCCTATTCGGCGCGGTGCAGCTGACGATGCTCTCCGCCGCGCTGCATGGCGGCGAGCGGTTCTCATGGTTGTGCTGGGTCGGCTTGGCGCTCGCGTTGCTGGGACTCGTCTATCTCGTTTGGCCTGGGCTCGTGGCGCCGGATCCGCAAGGGGCCGTGTTCATGATCGTTGCAGGCATTGCCTGGGGCATATATTCGCTGCGAGGCCGGCTAGCCGCCGACGCGTTGGGTGCGACAGCGAATAGTTTTATTTACTCCGTCCCGCTCGTGGTTGTGGTTAGTCTGTTCACGTTGGCGGACGTGCAAGCGTCGCCGCGGGGCATTGGCCTCGCAATCGCCTCGGGCGCCGTCGCTTCGGGACTCGGCTACGTCGTGTGGTTTACCGCACTCGGGGGACTCACCGCTACGCGAGCCGCGACCGTACAACTGTCGGTGCCGATCATCGCCGCTTTCGGCGGCGCGCTACTGCTATCTGAGGACGTCACGGCGCGCCTCCTGATCGCGTCGACGGCGACGCTGGGTGGTATCTGGATCGTGCTCGCCCAGCGTGCGAAAGCTGCGGATGTCCGGTAATCACCGACTTTGCTACAGTCGCTACCGATGACGCGTTCGACGATAGACCTGCTCCTGACCCGCCGCTCCGCGCTGGCGATGAACCTCGGCGAACCCGGTCCCGACGACGAATCGCTGGATAAGATACTGCGCGCGGGCATTCGCGTCCCCGACCACGGCCGCACGGAGCCGTGGCGGATTCAGGTCCTGCGCAAGGACGCTCAACGGGCGTTGGCCGAGATCTGCGTCGAGATTTTCAGACGCGAGAACCCGGCTGCCGCCGAGGCGCAGATAGAGTTTGAGCGCGCGAGGCCCCAGCGCTCGCCTTTACTCCTGATCGTGACGTCTCATCCCAGGCCGGAGAAGTTTGCCAAGGTGCCCGAGATCGAGCAGACATTGTCGTCCGCCGCCGTCTGCCAGAATCTCCTGATTGCTACCGAAGCGCTGGGCTACAACGCCCAGTGGGTCACGGACTGGCTGGCGTATCATCCGAAGGTACGCGTGGCGCTGGGCCACCAGGCTGACACCAGAATCGTTGGCTTCATTCACATCGGCACGGCCGGCGAGCCACCGCATGAGAGGCCGCGGCCGGAGTTCGAAGCCATCGTCAGCGAATGGGAACCATAGTGGTCCAACAAAGACGCCGCGGCTCGATCAGTCGTCGTTCGGCGCGTCGGGGCTGATCGCATCGCGATCATCCTCGTTATCATCGTCTTCCGCGTGTCTGTGAATCACGTCCCTGCGCCGGTTAGCCTCGGCCCGGGCTTCCGGTGTCGCGAAACGCAGGTGTCGCTCCGCCGACTCAGCGCCATAACCCAGCCGCCAGATGAAATAGGCGATGTAGTTAAAGGCCAGCGACATGACCGCTGCGATATGGAGGGCGCCGATTCCTGCTGCCAGCCCCACCCCGATGGCGATAAAGATGAAATGGGCGTCCGCATAGTATTTCAGTCGGCTACGAAACTGGATTCCGGCGAAGATGCCTGCCAGGCTGAATGCCAGCGGGATGCTGTCTTGAACAATGACGACCACGCCCGCGACCGCGGTCGGCAACATCAGCAGGCTCTCGATCATCGACTGATCGAGCCCGCTGCGCCGTCGTGTACCCATGTAGACCCAGCTCACCGGGATCATCAGCAGCAACGCACCGATGATCGTAACGAATAAGGAGGATGCGGCGTCAGCCTGTAGCGATCGGAAGGTTACCTGGCCGATGGACTCAAAGACTTCATCGCCCAGGACGTCCGAGCCCGCTCGCTCCCAGGAGTACAGGTATCCAGCGATATCGGGTAGCCATCGGTCTAGCAGCGCTACGAGCATGCTCAGTAGGCCGTAGTAGACCGTCAGCTGCGTGAGCAGACGTTTACGCGGCCCGGAAAAGAGCGCACTAAGTCTCACGACGTACGATCCGTACTGGTCCGAGTTACGCCCCCGGTGTCCTCGGAATGCACTGTCTGTTCCAAGCTAGCCGTCCACGACACAAGCGTATAGTCCAACCTCCACGCCAGGGATCCATACCCAATGCTTGGCGAGCGTCACGGGTTGGGAAAATGTCGCGGGATCGGTCACCGTCAACTGATAATCCAAGCGATCGCCGTCAACGCTCGGTGTAAATCGTTCGACGAGTTGAGCCGCCTCGCTCAGCGGGATGCCGACGGTATCGAAGTGCGGCCAGTTGATTCGGTCGGTCGACACGACCAACGCGCGGCCTTCCCAGCGCCCGGTCGAGACGCCGAGTGGAGAGGGCGCCTCCGCCGCCGGCGTGGCGCCGGAATTCATGTGGATCATCCGAATGAGGTCGTATTCTTCCAGGCGCAACAGAATCACGTCTCCGGTATCGACGAACTCCATCGGAAACGGCTGCTCCATGATCGTCGGCATACCTTTCACGGCGCAATTCATCGTCGGATTGTCCGTGACCTGATCCCACGTCGAGAGGCTCGCCTGTGCGGCAGCCGTCAGAGGATAACGGCCGAAGTCGAAGTCGAAGTCGACGTTCTCGGGGAATAATATCGGCGCCGAGAACGGTGTGCTCCATACTCTGAATAGTCCGCGCGCCGGATCCGATACGCCTCCGCTGGTCACGAACCCGGGTCCCGTCGTGCCGAGCGTTCGCTCGGACCAGCGTGGGCTCGCCCTGGCTGACATCACGACCTCCTGTCCACCCGGCAGCAGCAGATTGTTGACGTAGATCTCGTGCGGTTGGCTCCTGGAGCGGTTGCCGGCGATCCTGACCCGGTCCCCGACGACGACGAGTTCCTCCGCAATGTCCATGCGACGAAGCGTACTCACGGAAGTCGACTCGATGACCCAGAGCGCGGGTTCGCCTTCCTCGTCCGGCGCGCTGACGGTGAAACGCACGTGGGGGTTCTGCCAGTTCACGCGCGTGACCTCCCCCTCTATCTCGACCGTATTGTCCCGATCGAATTGCGCCGAGACACTATGGTGAGCCGCCGCAATGTTCGGTATGCAGAGAAGAACGAGGAGGACAATCGGGCTGGCTCTCATTATCATCTCAGTGTGTCGTGCGCTCAAACTCGCCGCACACGTTCGCGCAGTCCGGAGTAGTCCGGAGCTGCATCGCCTGGGCCGTAGTATAGATGGACGGTCCGAATCCGCAATTGGCATGGCCACCAACTAACAACGGCCGAGGACCGGAAGTGCCCGGAGATGCCGGTAGCCGAAACATCGTAGCCGTCTACGCCGCGGCGGCGGGTGCTCTCCTGCTGTGGGCCGGAACCCCTATCGCAATGAAACTCGCTGTCGCATCGATCGACCCCGCGACCGTCGGTATGTTGCGCGCTGTGCTGGCAGGCCCGGTCGCACTCGTTGTTGCACTGACCCTCGGCCTCCCTTTTCCAGCGCGAGGACGCCCACGACGTCTATTGATCGTGTCCGGAATCACGAGCTTCGTGGTATGGCCGACGCTACTCAGCGTCGGTATTGCCCTCACGACGGCTAATCACGCCGCGTTGATCATCGCGATCATCCCGATCTTCACGGGTCTGATCGCCACACTCTTCGACCGCCAGTGGCCTCACGTGGCCTGGTGGGCCGGCGTCTCGATCGCGGGCGCCGGCACGATGTTGCTGATCTTTTACAGGGGCGGCGGCACGCCTGACGGCGGCGGGACGAGTATTCTCGGCGACGCGATCATTCTTGTCGGCGCGATCGTTTGCGCGCTCGGCTATGTCACGGGCGCCAAGCTCGCGCCTGTGATCGGCACGTGGGCGACTACATTCTGGGGCCTCGCGATAGCGGCGGCCCTGATGGCCCCGGTAGTCGCTCTTCTCGCCCACCGAACCGAGTGGGTTGCAGTCACGAGCACGGGCTGGCTATCGCTGGGCTACCTGGCTTTCGTTGGATCCTTCATAGCCTACCTCGCCTGGTTCTGGGCGCTCGGCCATGGCGGCATCACGCGTATGAGCTCGTGGCAACTCGGTCAACCGGTCGTGACCTTCGTCTTCGCAGCAATCGTGCTCGGCGAAGCGATCACGCTACCACTCCTCGCTACCGGAGCGGTCGTTCTGGCCGGCACCGCGCTGGCGCAGAGACCCGCAACGAGCGGTTAAGGTCTTGCGTCCATAGCGTCGCTCGACATTCACGGGATTTAACGCAAGAAGCGGGTGGGTGGCGTTTAATGCAGGTTCACGCGATGATAAGCGCGTCCGAATAATTCGAATAACGACTAGAGAGCCAGAAAATGTACCGCCGCGTTGTTTGTATGATGTCTCTGATTTTGAGCCTGACGCTATGGCTTGAGACCGCCTCTTCGCAGCCGCCGCCCGCCAGGCTGTCTGCTCGAAACGACCTGAGCGTCATGGCGCGAGAGCCGTTCCAGGTCTTCGACAACCTCTACTTCGTCGGCATCGGTGAGGTAGCGAGTTACGTCATCGAGACCAGCGACGGCTTAATACTGATCGATACGCTATGGGATCTCGACGGCTACACCGAGTATTTGCTCGGCAATATTCGCGAGGTCGGGCTGGAGCCGATAGATATCAAATACGTCCTGATTCTCCAGGGGCATCGGGACCACTACGGGGGCGCACCAGCGTTGCAGGAGATTATCGACGCCCAGTTCGGTACGGCGGAAGAGGATCGCAAGATGATCGTGGCCGACTTCGGCGAGTATGCCCCTCGCATCGACTTCATCATCGAGGACGGTGATTCGCTGACGCTCGGGGACACGACCGTCGACTTCGAACTCACTCCCGGGCACACGCCAGGTACGACCTCCATTCGGCTCTCCGTGTTCGATAACGGCACCGAGCATCTCGCCTACTACCACGGCGGCCCGGCGCTGCGTACCGACGAGCCGGCAGCCATCCGAGTGTTCCTCGAAGACCTCGAGCGCATCAAACAGATTCCGGGCATCGAGGTCCAGATCATCAATCACTTCGATATCCACGCCACCGGCGCACTCAACCTGTTTGAACGCGCCGCCGTGCTGGCCGACCGAGAGCCCGGTGAGCCACACCCGTGGGTGGCGCCGGACGACTTTCACCGCTGGCTCGATGAGCTCATCGCCGACACGCGCCAGCAATTGACGCAAGCGGAGTAAGAACGGCCGGACGCGATCGTTGACGTCCGCCCGCGCCGCCCCTCCTAGTTAGCCTGTTCCGCCAGGTAAGCCTGCGACGCGGCCTCATCCATCAGCGGCACCACTTTGTCGGGATCGACGCGCACCATCAGGTAGGTGATGTGGTCGTCGATCCTCGTGAACTGATGCCCGGTACCGGCGGGTATGATGAAGACGTCGCCCGACGTGAGTTCATGAGTCGAGCTATTACGAATGCCTGTCGCGTTGTGACCGGGGCCATTCAGAAACTGGACCGCCCGGTTGTCCGCCGACCGCGGTTGCTTACCCAACAGGTCGGGACCGGTGACGTTCGTCCCTGAGCCGCTCAGAACGTAATACACCTCGGTGACCAGGCTGTGCTCGGCTACGGACCTGGCGCCCGGTTGCTCCAGTGCGCCTCGATGGACGAGAGCAATCTGGACGTTAGCCTTACCGATATCGATCGAGCGAACCTGTTGGTCGGTCAGGCCCGTCGCGATAGCGACGTTCTGATACTCCTCGATTTCCTCGGCAGAGATATAGGCCGAAGGACACATCACGCAAGAAGGTTCGATCTCCTGTGCGACGAGCCGGGGATCTTGCATCGAGAGTCTGCCGAGCACGAACACGGCGAGGAGTGTGATTGCGATCAGATAAATCTTTCGCATGATAGGCCTCCATTAATGTAGTTGTTATTCGTAAAGTCGGGGTCCAACCGTGATTAAGCAGGCACGCCGCTGTGAAAGCGCAGCGCTGCGTCCGGTGAGTGGATCAACTCGGCCTCTACCGCCAACAGGTAGTCGGGGCGTTCCGCAGCCGAGTCGCCGGCGGCTTGGTTCGCCAAGCCGAGATAGTCCGCGAAGTGCCGCGCCTCCGAATCGAGAAGCGACTCGTAGAGCTCGGCCAGGTCCTGTTCGCTCTCCGCGAGATGGGGCAACAGGCTGTAGAACCGCTCGCACGAGCGCGCTTCGATAATCGCACCGACGATCAACGTATCGACCAACCGGTCGGGCTCCGTGTCGCGAATACATGCATGCAGCCGGGCGCTGTAACGTGACGCAGACAATGGCCGATACGTAATATTTCTCTTCTTCAGCAGTGCCATGACGTACTCGAAATGGCGAAGCTCTTCTCGCGCGAGACGCGACATCTTGTCGAGCAACTCAGGTCGCCCGGCATATCGATTCATCAGCGTCAATGCCTGCTGTGCGGCTTTCAGTTCCAGGGACGCGTGATCAAGAAGCAACGTAGGAATATCTTCGGTCGCCCGATCGACCCACGCCTGAGGCGTCCGACAGGGCAGAAAGTCGAGGATTGGTGCAATGTCGGGCACGGCTAAGCCTGCTCGCGCGCAACGTCCAGGTATCGAAGAAGCCCTCTCGTTCTCATATTATCGGGCCGCACTAACTCGCGGCGGAGTCTAACACTCGCAACGTTAAAATCGCAGTCGAAGCCTGCCTGGACGGCGCCCGAATAGAGAGGCCGATCACATATCCGGGCTGAGAAGTAGGTCATCCTGTCCGTCTGAACCCGCCTCCCGAGGTCATGACATGGACATGGATGAGAAATTTGATCAAGACGACACCGTGACCCGGAAGATCACGAAGCTGGAGGCCATGGGTGTGTTGGATAAGCCGGAGCCGCACGAAGAAACAATGGCCTACTCGAGAACCACCACGATCAAGACTTATCCGTTCGTAGAGACGAAGAAGGGCGGCAGCCGCCTCGGCATACTCTTCGCCTGGTTTAAGAAGCGCTAAACGACCGCCGAATTCGCTCCCGACGCCCGGAACGCGGCCCCATCGGGCCCTCGATCATCGCCTGAGTTCGGCGGACTCTGCAGCGAGACTCGCTTGGAATATTTCTAGCCGCCTGCTAGGCGGTAGGCCGTGATCGGCAGCCCGTGTATGATCCGTCCGCGTGAACTTCCATTCTCGACGAGGGTCGGAGTAAACCGGGTCACCACAAGCACAACAACAACGATGAAAAATACCGTCACACTCGCCGTCACGCTCATGACAGGTCTCGCGCTTCAGGGTCGCGTGACCGCCGCCGAGACCGACGAACAGCTCGTAACGAGATCCTTCGAGTTTATCTACGCGACGACGATATCCGGCATCGCCGCCGGGCAGGGCCCCGTTCATATCTTCTTGCCGCTACCGACCGAGAACGCGCAGCAGTCGCTTAATGCCTGGTCTATCACGTCCTCCACCGGCGAAGGTCGCACCGCACTCGTTGGCTCGGTAGAGACCGAGTCCGAGTATGGCAATCGTTACTGGCATGCGGTCTTGCCCGAGTCGCACGGCACGCCCATCGAAATCGAGGCCCGCTACGAAGTGACTCGCCGCAACGGTCAGGCCGATCCGACCAGCGCGGCACGAGAGCTTTCGGAGCACGACACGGTAGACCTGGCCAGATACCTGGCCGCTAACGACCGGGTCGTCGTGGATCATCCGGTCCTCGAGCCTATCCTTGCGGAGATTGAGAGCCGGTCCATCGCAACGCGCCCGACCGACAACGTGGCCGTTGCCAGGAGTATCTACGACTGGGTAATAGACAACATCACCTACAAGAAAGTCGGCACGGGATGGGGCAACGGCGACACATTCTGGGCCTGCAGCGAACGCTACGGCAACTGCACGGACTTTCACTCGCTGTTTATCTCACTAGCACGAACGAAAGACATACCGGCGCGTTTCGACATGGGTTTTCCGGTACCGGAGGACCGGCCTCAGGGCAGCATCGGCGGCTATCATTGCTGGGTCAACTTCTACTCGGCGGAAACCGGCTGGTTTCCGGTCGACGCGTCCGAAGCCTTCAATCATCCAGAACGACGAGAGCTTTATTTCGGCGGCCGGCCCCTAGACCGAATTCACTTCTCGACTGGCCGGGACTTGAGACTCGGGCGCGGGCATCAGGACCGGCCTCTGAATTATTTTATCTATCCATACGTGGAAGTCGGCGGCGAGCGGTTCGAAGAGTCGATCGAGTCGCGCTTCAGCTACCGGGATCTCACATCGCCGGCAGGCTGAGTGCAGGACACGGACAAGCGTACTAATATGCTAAAGCGATTCCTGCCTCTAGTAGTCGCGGCGTTCGGCTTGCACCCGGCCCAAGCTCAAGAGTCTGCCGTCAGCGGACTTATCCCTTACCGCACACACGTTGAGACGCTGGATAACGGCCTCACGGTAATCATCATGCCGATGTCGGAAACCGGCCTCGTCGCGTATTGGTCTATCGTGCGCACCGGCTCCAGAGATGAGTACGAGCCCGGTCATTCCGGCTTCGCTCATTTCTTCGAGCACATGATGTTCCGCGGCACCGACACGTATCCGACCGACGTCTATAACGGGATACTGACGTCCATCGGTGCCGATGGGAATGCCTATACCACGGACGATCTCACCGCCTACCACATCTCGATCGCCGCGGAAGACCTGGAACAGGTGATACAGCTCGAGAGCGATCGGTTTCAGAACCTCGCGTATGCGGAGCCCGACTTCAGGACGGAGGCGGGCGCGGTCTATGGCGAGTACCGTAAGAACCGCACGAACCCGTTCTTCCTGATTTACGAAGCCACCATGGCCGAAGCCTTCACGTCACATACCTATGGCCATACGACGATGGGCTACGAGGAAGACATCGCCGCCATGCCGACGATGTTCGATTACTCGCAATCATTCTTCTCTCGCTACTACCGTCCGGACAACACGATTCTGTTCATCGCCGGCGGGGTCGAGGCGGCGCCGGTTATGCAGTTGGTCAACACCTACTACGGCGGCTGGGATGCCGGCTACGTAGCGCCGGAGATACCGGTGGAGCCCGTACAGGACGCCGAGCGACGCATCGATGTGAGCTACAGCGGCCGCACGCTGCCGGTCCTGGCCCTCGCTTACAAGTCCGACGCGTTCGACCCGACCAATCGCGACCGTGTCGCGGCGGACCTGCTGGTAGACCTCGCGTTCGGCAGTACCAGCGCTATCTACCGGCAGTTGGTTATCGACGAACAGGTGCTGGAATTCCTGGCGACCGATGCCGGTCTGAACCGGGATCCTAGCGTGATCTTTATCTATACGCGGGTCAAAGACGCCGACAGGGTAGATTACGTCCTGGAGACGATCGACGCCACGATCGCACAGTATCAGGAGTCCCTCCCGGACGGCGAGCGGCTGGCGGCCCTGAAGTCGCGGTTACGCTACGGTTTCCTGATGGGGCTGGAGACGCCGGACGACATCGCCCGCGGCCTAGCCCGACACATCGCCATCAGTGGCGGGCTGGCGGGCATTGAGGGACTCTACACCGCCTACGAGACCATCTCGGCCGAAGAAATCCGCGCGGCGGCCCGGCACTACCTGACCGTCGATCGGCGCGTCGTCGCGGTGCTGAGGGAAGAGGAATGAGGCGAACGGTATTCACGCTCGCCGCGGTCGCGCTGGCGCTGGGCGCGTGCGCGGGAGATGTAGAACCCGAACAACAGCAGGCAGTCGCGCAACAGACGGACACGGTGTTGATGTCCGTGCCGACGGAACCCACGATCTCATTCTCTATCTGGTTTAAAGTCGGCTCGCAGAACGATCCGATCGGCAAAGAAGGTCTTGCGTACCTGACGGCACAGATGCTGGCCGACGCATCCACGGAGAACAACCCCTACGAGGACATTCTCGAGAAACTCTACCCTATCGCCTCGAACTACCGGATCCGCGTGGATCGGGAGATGACGACGCTCTCCGGTAGGACGCACCGGGACAATATCGAGGTCTTCTCCAGCCTGTTTACCGACGCCTACCTGCGGCCTGCGTTTGAGGACAGTGACTTTCAGCGCGTCAAGAACGACACGATCAACTACCTCGAGAATGCCTTACGCTATTCTTCCGACGAGGAGTTGGCTAAGGCTGCGCTTAATCAACAAATCCATGACGGCACGCGGTACGCGCATCCGCCCGAGGGTACGGTCGACGGCCTGAGTTCCATCACGCTGGACGATATCCGCGGTTTCTATCGACAGCACTTCACGACCGGTAACGCGACGGCCGCATTGGGCGGCGGCTTCGACGACGCACTGGTCGAGATGCTGGAAGCGTCCCTGACCGGCCTGCCGGCCGGTAGCGCGCTGCCCGCGCCACGGATCAACGCGCCGAGCTGGGAGGGGGCAAAGGTTGTTCTCGTCGACAAGCCCGACGCCGACGCTTCGATCAGCTTCGGCTTCCCGATCGATGTGCACCGCGGCGAGCGCGATTTTTACGCGTTGTGGATCGCCAACTCGTGGCTCGGAGAACACCGCAATCAGGCCAGCCATCTGTTTCAGGTGATACGCCAGGCACGGGGACTCAACTACGGCGACTACTCTTATATAGAGGCCTATCCGGAAGGCGGCCAACGCAGCATGCCGCCGGTCAACGTCGCCCGGCAGCACCAATTCTTCGAGGTCTGGATTCGCACGTTGCCGAACCACCAGGCCCATTTCGCACTACGCGCCGCTATCCGCGAGCTCGCGGTCCTCGTCGACGACGGCCTCACCGAGGACGAGTTCGAGCTGACGCGGTCCTTCCTGAAGAAATACGTGCTGCATTTTGCCACGACCTCCGATGAACGCCTCGGCTACGCCGTCGACGATCGCTTCTATGGCGTCGAGGGAGAAGG
>JAZFPW010000282.1:0-12695 GCA_036444815.1 Gammaproteobacteria bacterium | reverse complement strand
ATGTCACGGGGCCGTGATTCCATCAAGAAGTACGTACCTAGTCTAGCACCTGTATCGAGCCCGCCAGCCGCCTCGCGAAATCTGCGGGCGTAGGCGTAGCCACGGCTTCAGTGAAGACCCAGCACTACGAAGCCTGGACCAGCCAGGGCCGGAGAGTTGGTGTTGTCTGGGGGCTAAGATTAAAAAAGGCCCGCCCCCGACCACGAGTGGTCTGGGAGCGGACCAACGGCGGATCGGTCAGTCCTGGATGCTAGTCTGTCGGTAGCTTCGCGAGGTCCAAAATCAGCCACACTTGGAATAGCCGCAATTGAGACAGGTCAAACAGCCGTCCAGCATGACGGCGGCTGCGGTGTTGCATTTACCGCATAGTCGTGCGCCTTCGGGGTAACGGTTATCGGCAACTGCCCGTGGTTTTTTGCCACGGGCTGAGTATTCGGCGCGCTTGCTGGCGATCAGGTCCTGCTGTTCTTCACTAGGGACCGTCAGCTGTAGCAGCCCAATATGCACGAGGTGTTTCTCGATGATGTATCCCAACTCGGCGATGATAGAGGGCATAAATCGACCGCCAGGCTGCCAGTAGCCCCCGCGCGGATCGAAGACGGCCTTGAGTTCATCGACCAGGAAATTCACATCCCCGCCCTTCCGGAACACGGCTGACATGATCCGCGTCAGGGCAACGATCCATTGGTAATGATCGAGGTTCTTGGAATTGATGAAGATCTCGAACGGCCTGCGTTTCTCGTGCTCCGTTCCCTCATTCAACACGATGTCGTTGATCGTCACATACATCGCGTGATCGGAGACGGGCGTCTTGACCTTGTAGGTTGAGCCGATGAGAACCTCGGGTCGCTCGAGCTTCTCGTGCATCCGAATGACCTTAGCTGCTTCAGGCTGCGGCTCCTCGACAACCTCAGGCTGCTCGCCATCCGTCTGCTCAGCAGTGTTCAGCGTTACGTCGTAATCGACTATCTTCGTTTCCACTTTGATGCGTGTCATTTCTCTAGTCTCTCGCTGATTTCATTCGTTGTGGTACTCGCCGCGTCAAGTCCTGGAAAACGACCTTGACTCGTTTGAGCCAACGAGATGAGTCACTCTGCGTCTGCCATAGCACTGGCTTGTCACGGCGGGCATTTCTATAAGGTCTGTGACTATTCGAATTCACGTCCCCTACAATTTCCCGTAATAACCTTCTTTTAGAGCATCGAAGAGATTCGCGGCGCTGTGAATCTCCCCGTCGTAGTCGATCTCGTCATCCCCTTTCGCCTCCACGACGCTGCCATCGTCCAGAGTGAACCGATAGGTCGTGTTCTTCAGATCCTTTTCCTTCACCAATACGCCTTGGAACGCTTCCGGATTGAAGCGGAACGTCGTACAACCCTTCAGGCCTTTCTCATGTGCATAGAGATAGACGTCCTTGAAGTCCTTGTACGCATAGTCCGTCGGCACATTCGCCGTTTTGGAGATCGATGAATCGATCCAGGTCTGTGCCGCCGCCTGAATATCCACGTGTTCCTGCGGAGAGATATCTTCGGAACTCACGAAGTAATCGGGTAATGCCTGCGACCCGTCCTCAGCATCGGGAGTCGCGTCGGGCGCGACAAGATGCCGGTACGCCAGGAGCTCGAAAGAGAACACTTCGACTTTCTCTTTGGTTTTCCTGCCTTCCTGAATGACATTTCGGAAGTAATGGTGGGCGAATGACGGTTCGATACCGTTGCTGGCGTTGTTCGCCAGCGATAAGGCGATCGTCCCGGTCGGTGCGATCGAGCTGTGATGAGTGAACCGTGCGCCCTCTTCCGCAAGTTTCTCGACCAGTTCTGGGGCTGCCTCCGCGAGCTTTTGCATGTAGCGGCTGTATTTCGCATGCAGCAGTCGTCCCGGGATGCTGTCCCCGACATTCCAGCCATCTCGCTTAATCTCAGGCCGCTTTCGCAGCATCTCGTCGGTGACGATGAACTCTTCATCGAGTATCGGCGCGGCGCCCTTCTCGCGGGCAAGCTCGAGGCCCATCTCCCACCCGGCAAGCGCGAGTTCGCGAGAGACGTCCGACGTAAATTGCACGGAGTCCGGCGCGCCGTAGCGCATGCCGAGCAGAGTAATCGTCGAGCCCAGCCCCAAGAAGCCCATGCCGTGACGGCGCTTGCGGACGATCTCGTCACGCTGGATCTGCAAGGGTAAGCCGTTCACCTCGACGACGTTGTCGAGCATTCGGGTAAAGACGCGAACGACTTCGCGGAACTCATCCCAATCGAAACGGGCGTGCTCGGTGAATGGATCGAGCACGAACTTGGTCAGATTGACCGACCCAAGCAGGCATGCGCCATAGGCAGGCAACGGCTGTTCGCCGCACGGATTCGTGGCGCGAATATTCTCACACCACCAGTTGTTGTTGAGTTCGTTGACCCGGTCGATCAGTACGAATCCCGGCTCGGCGAAGTCGTAAGTGGATGACATGATAACGTCCCACACCCGCTGCGCGGGTATCTCCCGAGCGATACGACAGGCGACGAGGCCGTCGGAATTGCAGACATACTCGCTGGCCGTCGGCCATTCTCGCCATACGACCTGCCGGGCATCGTCCAGATCGACATCGTCTTCCTCCGCCTCGCGCTCGGTGAGCGGGAACGCGAATGGCCAGGAACGGTTTTCCTTGACCGCCTGCATAAATTCTTCTGTGATCAACAACGATAAATTGAACTGCCGCAGCCGACCGTCCTCACGCTTGGCGCGAATGAATTCCATCGCGTCCGGATGACCGATATTGAATGTGCCCATTTGCGCGCCACGCCGGCCCCCAGCAGAGGAGACCGTGAAACACATCTTGTCGTAGATATCCATGAACGACAGCGGGCCGGACGTGTGGGCGCCCGCGCCCGATACATAGGCGCCACGCGGTCTCAGGGTTGAGAATTCATAACCGATTCCACACCCGGCCTTCAGCGTCAGGCCGGCTTCATGGACCTTATCCAGAATTTCATGCATGGAATCGCCGATCGTGCCGGAGACGGTGCAGTTGATAGTCGAGGTCGCGGGCTTGTGCGCCTCGGCACCTGCATTGGAGATGATGCGCCCGGCCGGGATAGCTCCGCGCTGAAGGGCCCAGACGAAGCGTCCATACCAGTGGTCTCGCTGCTTAGGATCCTCGACCTGTGCCAGTGCGTTCGCTACGCGCTGATAGGTTCCTTGAATGTCGGTATCGACGGGATTACCGGACTTCGTCTTCAGGCGATATTTTGTGTCCCAGATGGTCAGCGATGCTTCCTGCAGCGGTAAGTCTGCGACCTTGGAAGCGTTAAACTCCAGCGCTGTTTTCATTGTCGTGTCGTCCCCTCCCTGCTCAGTGCTAGATGCTCACCGAATCGGCTATCCGGATTGCGTCCCTCTCTATAAACGGCCCAAGTCTCTGCGACGTTTGACTGCGAAACCGACCCCCCTAGGCAAGCCTTGAAACCGCCCGTTCCAGCCGTTTGCAGCGAATTTCCGCGACACAAGATGTTGTGTCGCGGAGCCCGTAGATTAGGGCGCTCTAGACCCCGTGTCAAGAGGTGATAACAAATATTGTACCCCTAACTTCTCTATTAAAAATAGTGGGTTATAGAGAATACCTCATTTTTATTCAAAATTATTTTTTTGCCGGCAGCCGATCCACTTTGGCGCACGGTAAGCACTATATATTGTGTCGGGTTATCCCCACCGCATCCCCCGTTTGAGCACAGGAAATCCACAGATTTCTCGACGTCGATGCGCCTCTTGAAAACGCGCGACCGGGCCCCATGTTCATGCCCAGCAATCCACAACTATTTGGAGAAACTCATGAACGTAATTCGTTATGACCCTTGGCGTTTCGTCGAGCGGTTCAGCCGAGATGCCGACCGCTTCTTCGCCCATCACCTACTCCCAGCGACCGCTGAGGAGGCCATCGCCCACAACGACTGGGTGCCGGCGATAGACTTGAAGGAAGAGGAGAACCGTTACTTGATTCGCGCGGACGTGCCCGGTGTGGAGGTCGAGGATCTCGACGTCACGCTGGACCGAGGCGTGCTGACGCTGCAGGGCAAGCGTGATACCCGTACCGCGGAACCGAAAGAAGGCCTCCGCCGAGCGGAGCGTGTGAGCGGTCGGTTCAATCGACGTTTCACCCTGCCCGAGACCGCTGTCTCGACGGACATCAGCGCCGATTACCGGCAGGGCGTTCTCGAGATCTCGATTCCGAAGCAAGCCGAGGCGCAGCCGCAGCGAATCGAGATAAAAGTGAACTGAGAAACGGTAAACTAGCGTCTTCTCGTGTTAGCGTTCTGCGACCCTCTCGTGTCAGTGCGCATCTTGTATTTGGTTGCGACCTTCTAGCATCGCGCCCAGATCACACGAAGCAGCTGCCACGAGTGGGGCGCGTCCGGCACTCGCGGCTTGAGAGGCAGACCGAATGAGCAACCGAATCCGATTACGAGAACTTCGCGGTCTTTACGTAACACGCGTGACCCTGGCACTGAGTCTGATCGCGGCAGCCGCGTTTATTCCGGCCACGAGCGCGGTAGGCCAGCTGTTCGGTAACCCGGAGTTTCCCACTCTGGCGCCGCTGATAGACGAAGTCGGCCCAGCCGTCGTCAACATTTCGGTCAACGGCAGCGTCGCGATGCGCAGTCCGTTATCTCAAGACCCCTTCTTCCGCCGCTTTCTCCCCCCGGACGGGCGGCGCGACTTTGAAAGTACCGGCTCCGGCGTCATCGTCGATGCCGCCGAGGGCTACATCCTCACGAATCATCATGTCGTGGAGAATGCGACCGAGATCACCGTCACGCTCGTCGACAACCGCAGCCTCGCGGCCAGTGTCGTGGGTTCCGACCCGGGCTCTGATATCGCTGTGTTACGGGTCGAGCCGGACGGGCTGACCGAGATGCCGCTGGGCGATTCGGATCGTGTTCGCGTCGGCGATTTCGTCCTCGCGATCGGCAACCCGTTCGGTCTGCGTCACACGGTCACGTCTGGAATCGTCAGCGGGTTGGGGCGCACCGGCATCAACCCGGAAGGCTATGAGGACTTCATTCAGACGGACGCGTCGATCAATCCCGGCAATTCCGGCGGCGCCCTGGTTAGCCTTAGCGGCGAACTGGTAGGCATCAATTCGGCAATACTCTCGGGTACCGGCGGCAATATCGGCATTGGTTTCGCGATACCGGTCAACATGGCGCGCAGCGTCATGCGCCAAATCATTGCGTTCGGTGGCGTCCGGCGAGGTCTCCTGGGCGTCAGTATCGCCTCCGTCACACCTGAGATCGCCGAGGATTACTCACTGGAGCCCGCCTCGGGCGCCCTGATAACGCTGGTCACGAACGATTCGGCGGCGGAGAGAGCTGGGCTCATCATCGGCGATGTCATCGTCAGCATCGACTCGGAGGCGATCGAAGACGCGCCGGCTCTGCGCAATGCCATCGGGCTTCTTCGGCCCGGCGACAAGGTGTCGGTCGGTATTGTTCGCGAGGGAGCAGAAGAGACGATCACCGCCGTCCTCGATGAACTCGACGCGCCGGCGATAGACCCTGTGCAGCGCCTAGCGGAAGTCGACGCGGTCTTCGACGGCGCTTGGTTCGTAACGAATCAGGAGAGGCGCACGGACTTTAACGGCGTGGTGGGGCTACTCGTCGTACAAGTTCAATCGGGAAGCCCAGCCGCGCTGCGGGGACTACGTGGTGGCGACGTCGTCACCCACATCAATCGCCAAAGGATCAGGACCGTCGCCGAAGCCATAGATATCATCGACTCCGCGCGCTCGATTATTCTGCAAGTACAGCGCGGCAGCCTCGGCGTTCTCATATTGATGCGCTAGTGCGGCGCCTGTGATCCGGCGGTCGCTCGCCGCGAGGGTATACTGTCCGGCCGGGCAGTCCGAAGTCACTTCATGGTCTCGAAGCCTCCGTCACGCACCGTATGCATCCTGGGTGGTACCGGCTTCGTCGGTCGCCAGATAACCGGCCAGCTCGTGCAGCGCGGTTACGCGGTCCGCGTTCCAACCCGGAATCGCGAACGCGCGCGTGAGCTTCTAGTCCTCCCCGGTGTCGAAGTCGTCTCTGCCGATGTACACGATGAGACGGTTCTGCCCCGGCTCCTGGCAGGGGCTGATGCCGCGATCAATCTAGTCGGCATACTGAATGAGAAGGGTCATGACGGCAGCGGCTTCCGTAAAGTGCATGTGGAGCTAGTGGAGAAACTGATCAGAGCCTGCCACGAATGCGGCGTGCCGCACCTACTCCAAATGAGCGCGTTGAAAGCGAATGCCGAGAGCGGGCCCAGCCATTATTTACGCAGCAAAGGCGCCGGTGAGCGCACGCTGAAAAACCTAGCGGGCGACGAGTTACGCTACACGATTTTTCAGCCGTCGGTCATCTTCGGGCCGGATGATTCGTTCATCAATCGATTCGCCGGCCTATTACGCATCTGTCCGATTCTACCGCTCGCCAGGCCCAAAGCACGGTTCGCACCGGTCTTCGTCACCGATGTAGCCAGCGCGTTCTGTGCTGCGCTGGAGAATCACGGCGCCTACGATCGGACGCTCCAACTGTACGGTCCGGAGGAATACTCACTGCAGGAAATTGTGGTTGAGATCGCGCGCATCCTGAAACTTAAGCGTCTGATCGTCGGTCTGCCGGACAGCCTGTCCCGCATTCAAGCGTGGTTCTTAGACTACGTAATCCCCGGGAAGATCTTTACGTTGGACAACTATCGCTCCATGGCCGTCGCCAGCGTCGGGACCGAGAACGGACTAGCCGCACTCGGAATCACGGCGACCTCCATGCGTGCCGTCGTGCCCGGCTATCTAGATCGTGGAGACCACCAACGGCTGCTATCTGAGTTCCGACGAAAACGCGGTCGTTGACAACGCCTCCAGGCGCGTCTCGCGAGCCTCTCGCGGTAGATCCTCGAGCAATTCCATCTCGGCGTATAACGCGTCCAATCCACGAGTGCGTAAATACTCCCGCAATTTCGGCAGCCAACGACTGTAGGTTACGACCGACGCCAGCTGAGCGTTATTCAGCGGCCGCGAAAACCACGCGTCGTAATCGGTAGCGCCGCCCCAGTCTGCCCTGAGCGTCGCATATTCAGACATCAGGGTCTGAAAAGCCTCTCGTTTGGCGGCTCGCATGCTCTCCGGCGTGCCGGGGCGCCCATAGAGCGTCCGCAGGCGGGCCTGTTGCCTGCCGATGAGCCGGTTAAAATCTTCGCGGCGTTGCAGTCTACGTCGGTAGGCCTCGATGACTTGGCGATCACCCTCTCGCAGCAGCCACTGTCGCGTACCATGCTCCGCGATCGCTGTCGCGAAGGCTTCGTTGAGCTCGGTGTCCCCCTTGATATAGAACAGTTGATGCGCCAGTTCGTGAAACAACACACCGGCGATATATTGTTCGTCCCCCGTCAGCATCGTGTTGAGAACGGGATCGGAGAAAAAGCCCAACGTGGAATAGGCGCTCACGCCCGCGACGTAGGTGTCCAGACCGGCAGCACGTAGTCTTTCGGCGTAGCGCTCCGCATCCCGTTGATCGAAGTAGCCGCGATACGTCACACAGCCGGCGATCGGGAAACACCAACGACGCGGCTCGACCGAGAACTCCTCCGCCGCAACGACGTTCCAGACGACGTAGGGGCGGCCGAGGTCGGCGTAACTCCGGTAGCTGTCATTATCCGGCAGCCCCAATTCTGCGACGGCGAACTGACGCATCTGTAGCGTGCGCAGCAGCGCCTCCTTGGTGGCGGCGCTCAGTTCCGGGTCCTCCAGCACTTCCGTGATCGGCGCTCGCTCACTGAGCAACTCAAGCTGTCCGGCAGCCGCCTGCCAGTAGTAAGGCAGCGCACAACCCGACACCAGGCCAGCGCTGATAAAAATCACACTGCACACGACGAGAACCCGCATCCACGAAACCATAGCACGCTCCAGCCCTGCGGTATGATGCCGCGATGGAGGTCTTCGAAGTAGGTGGAGCGGTTCGGGACGCGCTGCTCGGAGAGCCGATTGCCGAGCGCGACTGGGTTGTCGTGGGCGGCAGCCCAGCCGAGCTCTTGCGACTCGGCTACCGGCAGGTCGGCAAAGATTTTCCCGTGTATCTGCACCCGAAGACCGGAGAAGAATACGCGTTGGCGCGGACCGAGCGGAAGGTGGCCCCTGGCTATCACGGGTTCAGCGTCGACGCGTCCGCCGATGTCGGTCTGGAAGAGGACCTCGGCAGGCGTGACCTGACGATCAACGCCATGGCGCGCGACCCGGACGGCCGACTCATCGACCCCTTCGGCGGCCAGCAGGACATCGAAGCACGGATCCTGCGTCATACCTCTGCGGCGTTCAAGGAGGACCCGTTGCGAATTCTTCGCGTCGCCCGATTCGCAGCACGCTTCAACAGACTGTCTTTTACGATCGCGCCGGAGACCATGACGCTGATGAACGAGATGGTCGAGGCTCGCGAAGCCGATGCGCTACGACCCGAGCGAGTCTGGCAGGAGACCGAGAAGGCCCTCGCAGAGGACCGGCCGGATGTCTATTTCGAGACGCTGCGCGAGTGCGGCGCCCTGGCCGTCGTGTTTCCAGAGATCGATGCACTCTTCGGCGTGCCCCAGCCCCCGCGCTGGCACCCGGAGATCGATACCGGCATCCACACGTTGATGTGCTTGCGTATCGCCGCGACGCTGTCGGCAGATACCGCGGTACGATTCGCTGCGCTGACGCATGATTTAGGCAAAGCGACGACCCCGGAATCGATCCTGCCTAAGCACACAGGCCATGAAGAACGCTCGGTGCAGACGCTGGACGAATTGTGCGCGCGACTTCCGATTCCCCGCCGTCTCAAAGAACTCGCCTGCGTCGTCGCACGCTATCACGGGGTCGTACACCGGGCAGACGAACTCCGGCCCGGCACCGTGCTGAAATTAATCGAAGCGGCAGATGGCATCCGCAGACCCGAGCGGTTCGAGGCGTTGTTGACGGCCTGCGAAGCCGATGCCCGCGGTCGCACCGGGCTCGAGACATCTGAGTATCCGCAACGGGCCCGCCTGCAGCGCGCGTTTAAGGCAGCCCGCGACGTCGACACGAAGCCGCTGGCCGCCACGGCGCAAGGTCCTGAGCTCGGCAAGGCGATCCGGCAGCAACGGCTCGCCGCGATCGGTGCGGCCCTAAATGAGTGAAGCCGTCCAGAGGCACCACAGACTGCTAATGGCCACCGTAGATCAGGAGGAGAACACCGCCGTATACACTCGGCTGAAGTAGGTCCGAGCTGCTGCGACCGATGTTGAACTCCAGATCCATCCGGTACGAGATCGGAAATAGAATGCTCGCGGTAACGGACTCAAGCGCTGACTGGTCCACTGCCGAATGATTGCGGCCGAAGCTCAGGTTCATCAGCTTGCTGCCGGCGCGCCACTCGAAGCCGAAGCGGTAGTCGTCCTCGAGAAAGCTGTTGGCTAGCGTTAGCGTAGAGCTCGTGAGGAAGTTGAATACATCCAGGCGTGGCAACACCGCGAGATTTCTCGAGTACCGATACTTCCTGGCGCTGCCATAGATGCGCCACCAGTCGGTCAGGTCAGCGCGAAAAAATATCCCGGTGCCGTCGCCGGTTAATGCCGTCGTGCGGCTAACCAGCTGACCGAGCGGGTCCAGGATCGAGAATGTCAGGTCGATCTCACGCCGCTCACGTTCCAGGCCAACATTGAAATGCTCGCCGCGAAGGTAGACTGAGCCCCGATAGTCGAAAGATTCTACTTCTCCCTTCTCCCCCCACTGCTCGGCCTCAAAGGTCATGCCGAACAAGCCGAAACTGTGATCGACGCCGCCGACCAGATCGGTCGTCGATATATTCGCCCCCGCCGCGGGCGAGGAGCTGTGTCCGGCCGAGAAGAACAGCCAGGTCTCTTCGGCCACCCCCCAGTTGAAGGTGGTGTAGAAGGTCTGACTCCGATCCTCGTCAGTCTGTACCGTTAGACCGATGGCCCAGGGCCGGAACGGGTCGTCGGACGTCGTCCCCTGTGCGTACGCGAGCGAGCCGGCCCCGACAAGTAGGCAGACACCGACGACCGAACTACATGAGCACATAAGCGATGACCCCGGCTAGCAGAACACGATAGGCAGCGAAAACCAGCATGCCCAGGCGCTCTATTAGGCGGAGAAACACCGCAATGACAAGGAACGCGGTCACACCGGCGATCGCGGCAGCGACGGCCAGGGTCGCCCAGGGCACCGGCGTCGGCACCGATGCGAACTGAACGACCTCCCACGAGCCCGCCGCGGCGATGGCCGGGACGGCCAGCAGGAACGAAAACCGGGCGGCAGCGGCCCGATTCAGCCCAAGGGCCAGGCCCATCGTCATCGTAATTCCCGAACGAGACGTGCCCGGGATTAGTGCCAACGCCTGGCTCAGGCCGATCAGCAGCGCCTTATCCCAGCCGAGGTCGTGCTCGTCGCGGCCGCGGCGCCCATAGCGATCTGCGAGCCACAACACCACACCGAAACCCGCTGTCGTGCCGGCGATCAGTGCGGGTGAGCGAAGTGCGCGAGCGATATAGTCGCCGAACACCAGGCCCGCTAACCCAAGAGGGACGGTTGCGATGATGATGGACCAGGCGAGCTTGAACTCGCGACGGTCCGTGTGGAACAGCGCCCGACCCAGATCGACGATCTCGCGGCGAAAGTAGATCACGACCGCCGCGAGCGTGCCGACGTGCACCGCGATGTCGAAGCCGAGACCTTGATCGGGCCAACCGAGTAGCGCGGGGACGACTATCAGGTGACCGGAGCTTGAGATAGGCAGGAATTCGACCAGGCCCTGCAACACTGCCAACACGAACACTTGAACTGGATCCACCGGCACGCTTGCTCCAGAACGACAAACCCGCGGATGGTAGCAGCTACAACTGGGACGGGTCGTGAATCAGAGTCGGTCACGGAAGTCTCTGCCGGGCAGAGTTCGCGTTATGCCGCGCGTCAGCAGTAGTACCTTGAAACGCTCACCCATCTCGCCCGGCAGTACCAGGGTTTTCAGCGCCTGAGCCTGCTCCACGTTCACGCGCCCGCTCGAGCGCTGCAACAAATCTGTCGCGCCGCCCTCGAGCAGAAACTGGCCCTGGGTCGTAAAACCCGCAACGGCGAGACCGGCATCGGTCGCCGCTTGTGCACAGGCGCTGAAGTCGACCCACGCGCTGATGTCCTGCAGTCCCGGGAACAAGAAGGGGTCCGCGTGGGCCCGGTGACGGTAGTGACAGACCAGTGTCCCCTCGGAACGCGATGAATGGTAGTACTCGTGCCTGACGAGCCCGTAGTCGACGACCAACAGCGCGCCCCGAGCCAGGCAGTCCGAGAGGCTCGCGATCCACGGCGGCAGGCTGCGCGAGAGCTCCGAACGGAACCCCTCCGGCAGGACGTAGCCGAGCCGGGCTTCCAGCGCCTCCACCTCAGCGCTTAACTCGGGGTCAGCCGGCCCTTCCGCCCAGACGAAAGCGCCCCGCTCAAGCCCTACGCCCAACGATCTCGCGTGACCGGCGCGTTTGACGAAGCGGGTCACGGGAAACGCATCGAGCACTTCGTTCGCGAGGATCACCCCCTCGAACGGGGCGGCCGGCAACTGCGCCAACCATGTAACCTGATCCCCAACGGCGGCCAGCCGCGTGCGCTGGCGTTGTGCGAGGTCGGCGCTGGGTTCGAGGATCCGATACTCGGGACGGCGTGAGACATCGTCGTCGAGCGCGGCCAGGATGCTCTCGGCCAGACGACCGGTGCCCGCGCCCAGCTCCAAGATGATCGGGGTGTTCGCTACCTCGAGAACCGGTTGGATCTCGCGCGCCAGAACCTGCCCGAATACGTCGGACAGCTCAGGCGCCGTCACGAAGTCACCCGCCGCCCCGAGCTTGATGCTACCGCCGCTGTAATAGCCCAGACCCGGCTCGTAGAGGGCCCGCTGCATGTAGCGCTCGAAGCTCATCCACCCGTTGGCCCCGTCCAGTTCCTCGCGAATCCGCTCCGCGAGTTGATGGCTAACGGCGAGGGCCTGTGCGTCGGGCTCGGGAATGCGTGCGGCCATCGAACAGAGCCCCGAGGGCAAGTGGGAAACGCCGATAGTGTAACCTTACGGCCCGTGGTCACGTGGCGGAGT
Source organism: Gammaproteobacteria bacterium (assembly GCA_036444815.1). Taxonomy (GTDB): domain Bacteria; phylum Pseudomonadota; class Gammaproteobacteria; order Steroidobacterales; family Rariloculaceae; genus SMWC01. The sequence continues at coordinate 573 of JAZFPW010000282.1, read as the reverse complement.
AACGGTGGTTGATTCCGACGAACGCGATTCTCTCGCCGGGCGCTGGGCGCTGGTCACCGGCGCCAGCCGGCGCATCGGCGCCGCCATCGTCGAGGGCCTGCACGCGGCGGGAGCCAATGTCGTGGTCCACTATCGCCAGTCGGGCGAGGCCGCGCAGGCGCTTGTGGGGACGCTCAATACCTCGCGACCCGACTCGGCTCTCGCGATGCAGGCGGATTTGGGAGTTAGCGCCGCCCCGAGGAAGCTGCTAGCCGATGTGATAGCCCAAACGGGGCGGCTGGACGTCCTCGTTAACAACGCCGCGAGCTTCTATCCGACACCGCTGGGATCGATCACAGAAGACCAGTGGGACGACCTCCTCGGCAGCAATCTCAAAGCCCCGCTCTTTCTCTGCCAGGCCGCGCTGCCGCACCTACGGGAATCCCGAGGCGTCATCATCAACATCGTCGACATCCATTCTCAACGGCCACTGAAGAATCACCCGGTGTACGGCGCGGCAAAAGCCGGGCTGGCAATGTTGACTCGTTCGCTCGCGAAGGACCTCGGGCCCGACGTTCGCGTCAACGGCGTCTC
>JAZFPW010000281.1:0-6096 GCA_036444815.1 Gammaproteobacteria bacterium | reverse complement strand
CCAGGCGGCTCCTGATCAACTGAATCTTCCAGGAGAATGACATGCCAGCCGAAACGAGTCTCCACAGGCTCAACGGAAAATGTACCTACCTCCATTAAACTAGCTGCGTCGGCAAATGGCGCAACCATAGAGTCGGGCGAGAACCACCCGAGATCACCGCCGTTCGGGCCAGACGGCCCTGTGGATCTCGTCCGAGCCAACTCTTGAAAGTCAGCACCTTGCTGGAGCTCCTCGATAACTTCCCGAGCTTCGTCTTCCTCGGCAACGAGTATATGCCGAGCCTTAAACTGCCGACCAGACAGCTGGGGGAGACTTTCCTGATAGGCAATCAGCAGTTCAGCTTCAGACGCGGGATTCTCCTCGAGATAGTTGGACGCCACAAGACGAGACAGCGTTTGTAGCCGATAAATCTCTAGCTGGGCGGCTAGCTCCTCTTGATCCAAAAGTCCTTGGGATTCTGCTGCACGTGCCATTAGTCGAAACTCAACGAGCTCTTGAAGGAGCCTGTCATATTCCTCATCAGTCAGCAGTTCTACGTCTTTCTGCGCGCGCGCTTGCGCGTAGAAGGCAAAGAGGGTGGTCTGGATGGGGATACCGTCAATCGTAGCAACACTCTCTTCGCCAAGAAGTTCGATTCCGACGCTTTGTTTCTGGGTGCAACCCATCAGCACGGCTAGGCCGAGCGAAGCGATTACGGCTATGGTTCCGCTGTTCATCAGAATTCCTTTAGTCGTTACTTGAGTTTGATGGGCCGTCAGGAGCTGAGGCAGCGACGCTTAGCGCATGGATGTCCGTGTCCATCATGTCCCCGAGTGCTTGAAACACCATGCGATGACGGTCAATAGGACGGGTGTTCGAGAAGCGCTCAGAGACTATGCGAACACGAAAGTGGCCTTTCCCCTCCTTCGCGCCTGCATGGCCTTCATGTAGATGGCTGTCATCCTTAACCTCTAACTCTTTGGGCGCGAATTCCGCTTGCAGATATGCTCGAATCCGATCGATTCGGTCCTGTGTCACGGGCAAACCTGTTTGAATGGTTTAACGATCGAACGTTCATAAACGCCGGCCGTAATGTAGGGGTCTTTCTGGGCCCAGGCTTGAGCGTCCTCAAGGGAATCGAATTCTGCCACGAGCAGGCTACCAGTGAACCCAGCTTCACCAGGATCTGTGCTGTCAATGGCCGGGAACGGTCCGCCGACGACAATGCGGCCCTGCGCCAGCAGATCGTCCAGACGTTTGATATGGTCGGGCCGCGCGACTTTACGGAGCGGCGAACTATCGGAGACATCCTCACTAATTATTGCGTAGAGCATGTCACTCCTAACCCTCTTCAGGTTGCTGCCCAGAGGTTCGCACGGCAATCCAGAACGCCTGACCCACGGCCATCAACAACGTCAGTCCAAGCATACCGAAGAGCTTAAAATTGACCCAAGTAGCCTCGTCATAGTTATTGACCACGTAGAGGTTGGCCGCTCCGAGGAAGGAAAAATTACCCACCCACATCAAGTTCAGTTGCCGCCACATGGCTGCGTCCAACGCCACGGCCTGGCCCATCATTCGTTCGGTGAGCGTTTTGGCTCCAACGAATCGGCTCCCGAGGAACGCCGCCGCGAAGAGCCAGTTGACGACTGTGGGTTTCCACTGGATAAAGATCGGATCTCGAAGAACGAGCGTGATTCCGCCGAAGATGCCGACCAGTGCACCGGAGATCAGCAACATCTTATTGACCTTGCCCTGCCGAAACCACTGGATCGCTATCTGAATAGCCATCGCGGCCATAAGCGCCATGGTCGCAGCAAACACATCCGCGAGCTTATAGGTGACGAAAAAGACGACAATGGGGAAGAAATCTAACAGTATCTGCATCGGTATCGCGGCCGCTTCTGAGGCGGAGCATATTAACGCAACTGGGCATCAGACGAAGGATAGCCCTCCAAAATCGCTATATGAGCCAATTATTCAAGATTCATCCGGAAAATCCGCAGGGCCGACTCCTCGAGCGCGTTGCCGAGATCATTCGGAGCGGTGGGCTCCTCGTGTATCCTACCGACGCCTGCTACGCATTGGGCTGCCAGATGAGCGATAAGGCCACGATGGAGCGTATCAGCCGCATTCGGCAGACGGGTAGGGATCATGACTACACATTGGTCTGTCGTGATCTCTCGGATCTTGCGATCTACGCCACGGTTGATAACAGGGCCTATCGGTTGCTGCGAACCCTGACTCCGGGGCCTTACACGTTTATTCTCCACGCGACTGGCGAAGTACCGAAGCGGCTGCAGAACTCGAAGCACCGAACGATGGGCTTCCGCATTCCAGACCATGCGATAGCCCAGGGTGTTCTAGAAGCGCTCGGCCAACCGATCGTGAGTTCGACATTGTTGCTCCCGAAGGATCCCATGCCATTGAGCGATACTGAGGAAATCCGAGTTCGAATAGAGCATCAGGTCGATGCGATCGTTGATGGTGGTTCCTGCGGGATTGAACGAACGACTGTTCTCGACCTCAGTGAAGGCGATGTGAAGATCCTACGTCAGGGCAAAGGCCCGACCGCTGGACTGACAATCTGATCGACTTCGCGCTGACCGCCGCGTGACGGAGCGCGTATAATGAGCCGATGCAGGGAATCGATATCGACGCATTCCTCTACAGCCTTTCGGTCGCTGCCATCCCGATCCTATTCGCCATCACGGTACACGAGGTCGCTCATGGCTGGGTCGCGCGCCAATTCGGCGACCCGACGGCCGAGCGTGCAGGCCGTCTCACGCTGAACCCCTTGAAGCACATCGATCCCGTGGGTACCGTGGTCGTCCCGCTGGTGATGCTGCTATTCAGCGGCGGTTCGATGGTTTTCGGCTGGGCAAAGCCGGTACCGGTGATGTTCCAAAACCTGAGGAATCCCCGTCGCGACATGATCGTCGTCGCAGCAGCGGGGCCCGCGGCCAATCTCGCGATGGCGATGGGTTGGGCGGTCCTAGCGGCGAGTCAGGAAACGTTGTTCGGTCTAGGGGAACCCGCAGCCATGTGGTTGTATCGAGTCTGTGGGTGGGGAATTTTGATCAACTGCGTGCTCGCCGTCTTCAACATGTTGCCTTTGCCTCCGCTCGATGGCGGTCGTGTACTGGCAGGCCTGCTGCCGCCGGCGCAGGCACGAATCCTTCACCGCATCGAGCCGTTCGGTTTTATGATCGTCGTGATGCTGATGATGACCGGAGTACTATGGACGCTACTGGAGCCGCCGTTATTTTTCTTTACCGATTTCTTCTCGTCGGTCGCTGGATTCGGCTAGTAGGTTATGCCCACTCGACAATCTGGAAAGCCGGAACTCAGACTCGTACCGACCGCGCCGCCGGTGACCGATGAGGCAGGTGTGATAGCGCAAGGCGAAATGCCGTTCGCGGTCGTGTCGGGCGAGCCTGTCACCGAGCTGCCGCGCGACCTCTACATTCCGCCGCACGCGTTGGAAGTCTTCCTGGAGGCCTTCGAAGGTCCGTTGGACCTCCTGCTCTATCTCATCCGACGCCAGAATCTGGATATTCTGGAAATTCCTGTCGCCGAGATCTCGCTGCAATACACGCGCTATATCGAGCTCATGTCCGATATGCAGTTCGAGCTGGCCGGCGAATATCTGGTGATGGCAGCGACGCTGGCGGAAATCAAGTCCAGGATGCTGCTGCCCCGATCAACGGAGGAGGATACCGACGAGGAAGATCCCCGCGCAGAACTCGTTCGTCGCCTTCAGGAATACGAACGATTCAGGCAGGCCGCCGAGGACCTTAACGCCCTGGAGCGCCTGGAACGGGACGTCCTACCCGCCGGTGCGGAAGTTACCGAGCGACGAATCGTGACGAAGCTGCCGGATGTGACGCTGAAGGAAGTACTGATCGCTTTCAAGGACGCCATCGAACGCTCTGATATGTTCGCGCATCTCCATGTCCAACGCGAGCCGTTATCCGTGCGTGAACGAATGTCCGCGGTCCTGGTTTCTCTGGAGGGAGAGCAGTACGCGGAATTCTCCGGCCTGTTCGACCCAACGGAAGGTCGGATGGGTGTCGCGGTCACTTTTCTTGCGATTCTAGAGTTGCTCAAAGAAGCTCTGATTGACGTGGTACAAAACGAACCCTACGGACCCGTTCACGTGCGCGCAGCTCAACGTCAACCGAAAGACGCGCAAACTGAACCTGCGTGAGCCCCTGCAATGGATGACACACAGATCAAGCATGTTCTAGAAGCCGCGCTGTTCGCTGCAGGACGACCGCTTACGCTTGAGAAGCTTAGTGAGCTGTTCCCGAAACGCTCACGACCTGAGAAGCAGAACTTGGAGCGCGTACTGGAAATGCTCGTCGCGGACTACGAGGGTCGCGGCATTGAGCTGAAGGAGGTCGCCAGCGGTTACCGAGTCCAGATCAAGCAGTCGATGAACGATTGGTTGACACCGCTCTGGGAGGAACGCGTCCCGCGCTACAGTCGCGCTTTACTCGAGACACTTTCGCTAATCGCCTACCGCCAGCCGATCACTCGCGGTGACATCGAAGATGTCCGAGGCGTTGCCGTGACCACCGGCATAATCCGTACCCTGCTGGAGCGCGACTGGGTCCGCGTCGTGGGCCATCGTGACGTACCCGGTAGGCCGGCCATGTTCGGCACGACCCGAGAGTTTCTCGATTACTTCGGCCTGAAAAAACTCGATGACCTTCCCCCCCTCTCGGAGATCAAGGATCTCGACGATTTCAAAAACGCGCTGGAGTTTCCGGAATTCAGCCCTCAGATCGATCTGGTTGAAGACCTGGAGGTCGACCAACCAGACCCGGCAGCGCAAGCAGACGCTGCGCTGGAGGCCGCCCAGCTACCCACAAACGCCGATACGGGGGAAGGGCGGGTCGTGCCGATCTCTCGCCCAGAGCCGGGCTGAGGGGCCCTGCCATTGGCTTGAGCCGGTCTTCGAGTCACCCAGTCCCCGACTACGTCCGAAGTGGCCGATCGAATCCAGAAAGTCCTGGCGAACGCCGGTCTCGGCTCACGTCGTGAAATCGAGCGCTGGATAAAGCAGGGCCGTATCGTCATCGATAGCCAGCCGGCGCAACTAGGCGACCAATTGGCCGGTGGGGAAAAAATTCTTCTGGACGGGCGGCCCGTTCGACTCGTGTCCAGCGCGCGGGAACGCAAGCAATATTGCGTCTATTACAAGCCAGCTGGTGAGGTCACGAGCCGTAGAGATCCAGAGGGGCGGCGGACGATCTTCCAAGAGCTCAAGCCGCCTCGACACGGACGCTGGATCTCAGTTGGGCGGTTGGACATCAGTACGCTGGGATTGTTGTTGCTGACGTCAGACGGCGAACTAGCTCATCGCCTGATGCACCCAAGCTATGAGATTCCTCGAGAATATGCCGTGCGGCTCATGGGTGAACTGACACGCCAACAGCTGGCGCAACTCGAACAGGGCGTGAAACTGGACGACGGCGTCGCAAAGTTCGACCGGGTCCGCAGGGACGGCGGCTCGGGACGCAACATCTGGTATCGGGCCACGCTTCACGAAGGCCGCAACCGCGAGATTCGGCGGATATTCGAAGCGCTAGACATTACTGTCAGCCGCTTGATTCGAGTGCGCTATGGACCGGTGTCGCTCGGAAAGTTGCATCGAGGCGACTCCCGGCCGTTGACGGTGAAGGAAATCGAAGCGCTCTACGACGCGGTCGGTCTCCGGGCTCCCTGAGATTACGGGCTGGGCTGACCGGTAGACTGGCTGCCAGATCGGTAGTCAATGCGCTCGCCTGAGACACCACGGCTCTCGGGACCCAGCAGGTAGAGATACGGACCCGTGATGCTCTCTGGTGTGGGCAGCGATTCGGGATCCTCGGCCGGAAAGGCCTTCTGGCGCATGCCGGTGCGCGTCGAGCCAGGATTGATGCAATTCACGCGGATCGAGGTATTCTCGCACTCATCGGCCAGGACCTGGGCCAACCCTTCAATTCCGAATTTCGATACGCAGTAGGCCCCCCAATAGGCACGGCCCACATTGCCGACGCCGCTGGTCGTGAACAGCACCGATGCATCTTCGGAGCAGCGCAGGAGTGGCATCAGGCAACGCGTGAGAAT
>JAZFPW010000280.1:0-4439 GCA_036444815.1 Gammaproteobacteria bacterium | reverse complement strand
TGTGAAGTGCCCGAGCTGAAACATGCCTGCCTGGGCGGCATCTATGCCATGACCCACGGCTTGCGATATCTCGCCCTGGAGGAAGAGGATCGCTGCGCCATCGTCGTCAGTGCCGATATCGCGGAATATGCCAGGGGCAGCTCCGGCGAACCGACCCAGGGAGCCGGCGCAGTAGCGATGTTGTTGGAGAGCGATCCGAGCTTGCTGCGGGTACAGCTCAAGAATATCGGCAGCGCGTCCGCCTACCGGGCTGTCGACTTCAGAAAGCCAGTGATGCGCAACCTCATTCGCGGCAACCTGAACTGTCATTTCCAAGACCTGCCGGTATTCAACGGCAAGTATTCGACGACGTGCTATCTCGATGAGACTCTGCACGCACTCCACGAGATGTTGCGTCGCCTTGGCTGCGAGCCTACTGATTACTACCACAGCCTGGCCGCGGCATTCATGCACCGACCGTATCACCGCATGCCGATGACGTCGTTCGCGCTGAGCTATCTCTTTGGGCTCGCGCATAACGGTACGGCCGGGCTGAACGAGCTCGAAGCGCACTGCCGCAACGCCAACATGGACGTCGACGCCGTACGGGATGAGATGAACTCTACGCCGGATGTTCTACAACTCGTTAAAGACGGGAATATCGACTCGGACGTCTATCCGTTGAGCGTTCAGCTGCTTAAGGAATTTCGGAAGAGCGAAACGTTCACCGAGAGACTCACCGCGAAGATGACGCTGGGCGCGGAGCCGATGAAAGATATCGGCAACGTGTATTGCGCGGCCTTACCAGCGTGGATGGCAGCCGGGCTGGAGGAAGCCGCAGAACAAGGGCTCGAGTTGGCTGGACGAAGGATCCTGGCAGTCGGCTACGCAAGCGGCGACGCGGCTGAGGCGATTCCGATGACCCTCGCGGATAGGTGGCAGGACGCCGCGTCCAGGATCGGATTCATGACAGCGCTCGAACCCTATCAGAACCTGACGCAGACACAGTATGAGAGCCTTCACGACACCGGTGAGGCAGCAGGGCTTATCGCCCCCGGGAATGGCTTCCTGATCGCTTCCGTAGGCTCGAGCGCCAATCCCAATTTCAGCGATGAGGGCATCGAATACTACCGCTACCTGCGTGACTAGGCTTCGCGGCCGAACGCTACTGCAGCGCCGCGATCTGCTGTTCCAGCACCTCGAGCAAGTCGGCGACAGAACCCTCACCTAGCACACGCTGGTATTCAGCTCGCTTCAGCGCTAGATCACTGACGCCGTCGGCGATGACATTGATTATTCGCCACCCTGCATCATTTTGATTCAAGATATATTCGATCGGGATATCCGGCGCCTCCGCACGCGTAATACTCGCGATAACCTGAACACGTCCCGAGCCCAACACACGAGATTCCTGAATACGGAATGTGTCCTCGGACAGCGCGACAAACCGGCTCGCATAGCTCATCACGCTCAGGCGCTGAAAGCTCTGTAGGAACGCGTCCCGCTCCTCGTCGTCGAAACGCGCCCAGTGGCGTCTAACGGTAAACTCGGCGATGAAGGACAGATCGTGAGTCGCGACGATTAACGGCTCCAGTCGCTGGAAACGCTGCGCTAATCCGCCGGGGGTCTCTTCCACTGACAGACTGATCAAGCCGTCATGCAGTGCCTCGATACACGCCATCGGCGTGTCGCAGACAGTGATCTTCGCGGGGACCTGGCCGAGGGCGTTCATCCACGAAAGCGTGGCCAGCCCCGCGCCGAGCAGCCAGACGTTCATCAGGCCGCGACTGTATCGCATACGGCGGGAACGACGGCCGTTATTGACGGCGTTCGGATGAGATAAGACCGATTTCATCGAGCGGGATCGCGACGCCCGGCGCCTTGCCGTCATGTAACACGGGCAACTCCGGCGCCATCTCACCGTCCAGGCGCGGCCCGAACAGAAAGACGCTCAGCGCTTTGAGAGGGTGCGCGACGGTATAGTCGACCGCCGTTCCCTCATAGCCGCAATGGACCATGCAATTATCGCACTTCGGATTCCGACCCGTGCCGTAGCTATCCCAATTCGTCGTTTCCATCAGATCCTTGAAGCTCTTCGCATAGCCTTCATCGACCAGTAGATAGCACGGCTTCTGCCAGCCGAAGATGTTGTAAGTCGGATTACTCCACGGCGTGCATTGATAGCTCTGGTTGCCAGCCAGGAAATCCATGAACATGCTGGATTGATTGAAGCGCCACTTGCTGTCGCGCTCGCGGCCGATCTTGAAGATGTCGCGAAACAGCTGTTTTGTCTGGCGTCGGCCCAGGAATACATCCTGTCGCGGTGCGTGTTGATAGCTATATCCCGGCGAGACCGTCACCCCCTCCAAGCCAAGGTCCATCGCGAAATCGAAGAAGTCGGCGACGTCTGCCGCGATCTCGCCGTTGAACAGCGTGCAGTTTGCCGTGACTCGAAATCCCCGGCTGGCCGCTAACTGAATGGCAGAGACCGCCTTCTCGAATACGCCCTTGCGACAAACGGACTCATCATGTCGATCACGGTTGCCGTCCAAGTGTACGGACCAGGTGAAATACGGTGAAGGCTCATACTCATCGAGCTTCTGCTCAAGCAGCAGTGCATTCGTGCAGAGGTAGACAAACTTCTTTCGCGCGATGATGCCGCGGACGATCGCCGGCATCTCCTTGTGGATGAGCGGCTCGCCACCCGGAATGGATACGACGGGTGCGCCACACTCGTCTACTGCCTTGAGTGCGTCCGCCGCGCTCACGCGCTTCTGCAGAATTTCTGCGGGATAGTCGATCTTGCCGCAACCCGCGCATGCCAGATTACACTGGAATAGCGGTTCCAGCATTAGCACGAGTGGATAACGTTTCACACCCCGGAACTTCTGCTCCAGGATATAGCGCCCGACACGGTAAGTCTGGATTAACGGGATACTCATCGCTTCTCCTACTCGTGATCCAGCGTTGCTCGACTCTAATCCTCGGCCTGCGGACTCTGCAGAATCGTGTCGAGATGACAGTTAGTGATCTGCGCCCACTCCATCTTCAACCACGGCGTAAAATTCTCGGGGGACCCCGCGACTTCCGATTCGAGTGAGGCGATGTCGAGATAGCGCCATTCCGCGATCTCGCTCTCGTTAACATCCACCTCGCCATCGTAATGGCCGTAGTATACCCAGCAATACTCGTGCTCCGCACCGACCGTGCCGTACTGGGCGTGATACTTGAACTTATAGAGAAACTTCAACGGGCACTCGATACCGAGCTCCTCAACGAGGCGGCGAGATACCGCTTCCTCCATCGGCTCCCCGACACGCGGATGAGAACAACAGGTATTCGACCAGTAGTCTGGCCAAAGCGGCTTCTCGGCGCTCCTTCGTTGTAACAGGAGCTCGTTTCTCTTGTTGAAAACAAAGATTGAGAACGCCCGATGCAGAATGCCGTTACCGACGTGACAATCGCTCTTGGAGCTGCGTCCGATCTCGCGATCCAGCTCGTCCACCAGAATGAGCTCCTCGTTGGAATCGGAGACGACCTCGCTACGAGCCATCGAGATCGGCCCCGAGGGCTACCGGAACGGCCTGGAAGCCCGCCGCGCGTATCGCGTTGACGACGGCACCGGTGTCGCCGTCGCATAACGCGATGATGGAACCGCCGCCGCCGCCCCCGGTCAGTTTCGCGCCAAGTGCGCCGTTTTCCCGCGCGATGTCGACCAACTGTTCCAACTCCGGGGTCGATACCTGTAGCGCGTTGAGCATGCCATGACAAACATTCATCAGCTCGCCCAGCGTCGCGAGATCTTCATCCTGAATCGCTTGCACGCCTCGCAGCACTAGCGTGTCGATCTGATCGAAGATTCGCTCATATAATTTTCTGTCCTGTTGCCACGCCGCGTTGACCCGGCCCACGGTCTTAGCGGTCAGTCCCTCGTACCCGGTCATGCCCACGACCATCGGAATGGGCGTCTTGATATTCAGCGTCTCGACCAACGGCGGGCTCCCGGTTCGGAAGACCAGCGGCTTACCGTAGCAGGCCAACGTATTATCGATGCCGCTCGGATTACCGTGCGCGAGTTTCTCGGACTCGAAGGCCAGCTCGTTAACCTCTGCGTCCGTCAGCCCGAGCTGGAAGTGCTTGTCCAAGGCCCTCAGAATCGCTACCGCCATCGCTGCCGAGCCACCGAGCCCCATACTGCGCGGCACTTCCGGAAATACCTCGATGCGCATCGCTCGCCCGCTCAAGCCCAGCTTGTCCAGCATGACACCGGCAGGACGCTCGAACGAGCGGCGCTCGCTGGGGTTGGAAGCGAGTTGAAACTCGACGCCCCAGCGTGGGATCAACAGGTGGATGCCTTCGTCGCAATCCTCGATCTGCGCTTTGATGGTCATCGGCACGGGGGCCGCGATCGCGTGACGTCCGTAGACGACGGCGTGCTCGCCCAAAATGACGACCTTCCC
>JAZFPW010000279.1:0-2355 GCA_036444815.1 Gammaproteobacteria bacterium | reverse complement strand
AGCGATGCCCGCCTCGATCAACGCCGCGGCACAGGCACCGGTCTCACCGATAAAGTTGCAGGGCTCCAGCGTGACGTATGCGGTCGCGTCGGCCGCCGCGCTGCCCGCGTGTGCCAATGCGACGCGTTCGGCGTGAGCACCGCCCGCCCGCTCGTGCCAACCCTCGCCGATCACGAGATCGTCTTTGACCAGGACACAGCCGACCCGTGGGTTCGGGTCCGTCGTGTACAGCCCGCGGGCTGCCAACCTGATCGCGCGGGCCAGATATTCGGCGTCGGTGTGCGCCATTATTTGTCGTCGTCGTCGGGAAGGAGTGACATCTGCTCTCGGTCCGCGAGCGGGCTGCGCCGCGACCTCAAATTCTGTATCTCCTCCTGGAACTCGGTGATGTCTTGAAAGCTGCGATAGACGGATGCGAAACGTACGTAGGCCACTTCGTCGAGCCCGTGCAACTCCTCCATGATCCTGTCGCCGATGAGCCGCCCGGTCACCTCGCGTTCGCCGATGGTCTGGAGCCAATGGATGACTCGGCCGATGCTCTCCTCAACGTCCTCGCTTTTGACCGGACGTTTCTCCAGCGCCCGCAGGATACCGGCGCGAAGTTTGGACCCGTCAAACGGCTCCCGCCGGCCATCCCTTTTGACGACGCCAGGCATGACGAGCTGTGCCGATTCGAACGTGGTGTAACGCTCGCCGCAGGAGCGGCACTCACGCCGACGCCGCACCTGCAAACCTTCGCCGGCCAGGCGTGAGTCGATGACCTTGGTCTCTTCGTGACTACAGAATGGACAATGCACAGACCACCCCGCGGACTTCGTTACGCGCTATGCGTAAACCGGATAACGCTTACACAGTTCGAGCACTTCGCCCTGAACCCGCTTGATGACGGAATCGACTTGAGCCGGGTTACTCAGCTCATCCAGGACGTCTGCGATCCAGCCCGTAAGTTCAGTTGTCTCGGCTTCCTTGAAGCCGCGCGTGGTAATCGCCGGAGTGCCGATCCGAAGTCCGCTCGTGACTCGCGGCGGCCGTGGATCGTTAGGCACCGCATTCTTGTTGACGGTGATATTGGCGCGGCTCAACGCATCCTCCGCTGCCTGTCCCGTGATCTCCTGTTTGATCAGGTCAACGAGCATCAGGTGGTTATCGGTACCTCCGGAGACGATCTTGTAGCCGCGGCCGATCAGCGTCTCTGCCATACGCCGCGCGTTGGCGAGCACCTGCTGCTGGTAGTCCTTGAAGTCGGGCCTCAAAGCCTCGGCCAGGGCGACTGCCTTAGCGGCGATGACGTGCATCAGCGGGCCGCCCTGGGTGCCGGGGAACACCAATGAGTTAAGCCGCTTGGTCAGCTCCGGATTCTCCCGGGCGAGAATCATCCCGCCGCGCGGACCCCGCAGGGTCTTGTGCGTCGTCGTGGTCGTGACGTCGGCGATCGGGACGGGGTTGGGGTAGAGGCCGACGGCGACGAGCCCCGCCACATGCGCCATGTCCACCATCAGGAACGCGCCGACTTCATCGGCGACCTCACGGAAACGCTGCCAGTCGACGATCCGGGAGTAGGCGGAGAAGCCGGCGACGATAACCTTAGGCTGGTGTTCACGTGCGAGTTCCGCCATCGCGTCGTAGTCGATCTCACCGCTGCCCTCGTCGATCCCGTATTGGGCCACGTTGAAAAGCTTTCCGGAGAAATTCACTTTGGCGCCGTGGGTGAGGTGGCCGCCGTGGGGCAGGCTCATGCCGAGCAGCGTGTCGCCCGGTTCCATCATGGCCAGATACGCGGCGGCGTTCGCCTGTGAGCCTGAGTGCGGCTGGACATTCGCATAGTCTGCGCCGAACAGCGTTTTGGCCCGCTCGATGGCGAGCGACTCCGCGACGTCGACGAATTCACAACCGCCGTAGTAGCGTTTACCCGGATAGCCTTCCGCGTACTTGTTCGTCAGAACGGAGCCCTGCGCCGCCAGCACTCTCGGGCTCGCGTAATTTTCCGACGCGATCAGCTCTATATGCTCTTCCTGCCGTCGGTCCTCGCCTTGCAGCGCCTGGAAGAGCTCGTCGTCAAATCCCTGGATCTGGTAGTCGTCGGTAAACATGATCAGCGTCCGATGCCGTCGAAGAAGGCTCTGTGGCCTGGGGGGAGCGAATTGTAACTCTGTTACGCCAATGCGGAAGGGGAATCGAGAAGACCCTCGACAGATCGTGTCCACGCGCGGGCGAGATTGGTCCGGTTGTAGCCGCCGCCACCCATACCTAAGACCCGGCCCTCGCAATAACGCTCCGCCAACTCGCGCAGCCGGGTCGCGGCATGACCGTGGGCATCCTCGGTGTAGGCCAGATGCGTGATAGGGTCGCCCGCCA
>JAZFPW010000278.1:0-5567 GCA_036444815.1 Gammaproteobacteria bacterium | reverse complement strand
GACGCTAGCGTCGCGCTCCTCGCGGTCGTCGTCATGTTCCTGGTGCCCAACGGCAAGGGTGAGCGCCTGCTGGATTGGGAGACTGCGGTGCGTATCCCGTGGGGAATCCTGATTCTCTTCGGCGGTGGCATCTGTATTGCGAGCGCGTTCGTCAGTTCCGGCATCAGCCAGATCATCGGCGAAGCCCTTGGAGCGCTCAGCGGTGTCCACATCGTGGTCCTGCTCGGCACGATCTGCCTCAGCGTCACGTTCCTGACCGAGATCACCAGTAACACGGCAACTACTGCGCTGCTGATGCCGGTCCTCGCGGCCGCCGGTGTCGGTGCGGGAATCGACCCCCGGTTGCTGATGGTGCCCGCGGCCATGAGCGCGAGCTGTGCGTTCATGCTGCCCGTTGCGACAGGCCCCAACGCTGTCATTTTTGCGTCCGGACACGTCCCGATCAGGGCGATGGTCCGGGAAGGTTTCGGCCTGAATCTGTTCGGCGCGGTCGTGATCACGACGGTGTGTTATTTTGTTCTCTAGGTTGACTGTGGCGGTGCGATGACGGTCTTCGAGATCAGCGCATTCTTGATCGGGCTCTCGGCGCTGTTCGGCTATCTGAATCACCAGTTTTTGCGGGTGCCGCATACCATCGGCCTCGTCTTGATGGCGTTGGCGGCGTCGGTAACGGTGATCCTCATCGATCTCGTCGTGCCCGATGCCCACATTGGCCGACTCGTCACCGACATACTCGACCAGATCGATTTCCATGAAGCTCTGATGCACGGCATGTTGAGCTTTCTGTTATTCGCGGGGGCGTTGCACGTGGAATTCTCCGTATTCCGCAGTCGCCTTCGCGCCATCGGAGTCCTGGCGACGTTGGGTACGATGATCTCGACCTTCGCGGTCGGGACGGGAGTCTGGCTCCTGTTCGATCTATTCGACGTGGACCTGCCGTTTATCTGGGCGCTGGTGTTTGGGGCGCTGATTAGCCCGACTGATCCCGTCGCGGTTCTGGGCCTGTTCAAGTCCGTCAAGGTGCCGGATACGCTGCAGGCGAAGATGGCGGGCGAGTCGCTTTTCAACGACGGTGTCGGTGTCGTCGTCTTTACCGTTGTTGTCAGTATCGCGGTGGCGAGTTCAACAGATGCCGGCGCTCTTGGGGTTGGCGACGTCGCCGAGCTGTTTTTTACCGAGGTCTTCGGCGGGGCGCTGCTGGGCCTCGTCGCGGGTTATCTTGGCTATCGTGCGATGTATCATATCGACGAGCACAACCTGGAGGTACTCATCACGCTGGCTGTCGTCATGGTGGGTTATGCGTTAGCGATCCGCCTACATATGAGTGGCCCGATCGCGATGGTGATCGCAGGCCTCTTCATCGGCGACAAGGGTATGAAATACGCAGTCAGCGACAATACCCGTGATCACCTGCAGAAGTTCTGGTCGTTGCTGGATGAAATTCTAAACTCCGCGCTGTTCCTGTTGATCGGACTCGAAGTGCTCGTCATCGCGCGCGCCGATACGCCTGTCGCGCTCGCGCTACTGGCCATCCCACTGACGCTGGCAGCTCGATGGCTGAGTATCTACATTCCGATAAGTCTGCTCAGTCGTTGGGACTCATTCACCAAGGGCGCGGTACCCGTACTCGTGTGGGGCGGCTTGCGTGGGGGTATTGCCGTAGCGTTGGCGTTGTCTCTACCCGAGAACGAATACAAGGATACAATTCTGACATTGACCTATGCTGCGGTGCTGTTCTCGATCGTGGTACAGGGGCTAAGCATCAAGGCGCTCGTTAGTCGCGTCATCACCTAAGCGGAGTCAACCGATGCACCGTACGTACCTGCTTGCCGTTATTCTGTCGATAGGAGTGAGCTCCGGCGCCCGCACGCAGGACATCGCCGACACACGGCCGCTGTTCTACGACGACTCGAGTCTGGCGCTGACGATCGAGGGGCCGTTCGAACGACTCACTCGCGAACGCCACGATCGCCCCGAACTGGACGGTGTCGTACGTTACACCGACGCCGACGGGGAGGAAGTCGTCTTGGACGTCGGAATCTCGCCGCGGGGTAATTCTCGTCTGGAGATCTGCAGTTTCCCACCGCTGTGGTTGAATTTCAGGCGCGGGCAGCTGCCCGGTACCGTGTTCGCGGGTCAGAACCGGATCAAACTAGTCACGTTGTGTAGAGAACGAGACACCTACCGCGACTATCTGGCCCAGGAGTACCAGATTTACCGTGCCTACAACGCCCTGACCGAGCACTCGTTCAGAGTGCGCTGGTTGACGATCGACTACGTCGAGACGGAAGGTCGTCGGCCTTCGTCGACCAGCGAAGCGGCGTTTCTGATCGAAGAAGACTGGGAGGTCGCGGAGCGTGCCGGCATGGCGGCCGTCAAAGTCAGCTCATTGAGAGTGGACCAGCTCGATTATGCCGGGGCTGCGTTGCTCTTTCTATTCCAGTACATGATCGGCAATACCGATTGGTCGCCGATCGCTGCAGTGGCGGACGACAACTGTTGTCACAATTCCAAGCCGATCGGTCCGCAGGATAACGACGTGGGGCGTTTCATCCTGCCCTACGACTTCGACCAGGTCGGGCTCATCAACGCGGGGTACGCCCGCCCGTCTCCGAGCGTGCCGATCCGTTCGGTGACGCAACGCCTCTACCGCGGTTACTGTGCGCTGAATGATGACTTGGAGGCGGCGCGGCAGCTATTGAACGAGCGCCGGAGCGATATCGAGGCTGGCTACGCGGCGCTCGAAGTCCGTGATCGTTCCCGCGACCGGGCGGTCTCCTATCTCCGCGAGTCCTACGAGCGTATCAACGAGCCGCGACGCTTCGAGCGCGACATCCTGGGCCGCTGCCGGGGTTGACGGTGCCTTGATGGTCGAGAGTAGTCGTAGAAGCCGATCTATCTCGCTAGCGAGGTGGTGAGTGTGAAACCAAACCGCAACAGCATGTGGTTGCCTTATATCTTTCTCGCCGTGTCTCTCCATGGAGCGCAGTCGCAATCTGCGGACGAGTGGCAGTTCGACGGCGTAGAAAGAGTCGTTGCCGTCGCGGATATCCACGGCGCTTACGACGCTTTCGTTCGCATCCTGCGGCAAAGCGGCGTGATCGACGACGAACTCCGTTGGGCCGGTGGCACGACACATCTCGTTATCGTCGGCGACGTACTCGATCGTGGGCCGGACTCGCGTCAGGCGATGGATCTGATCATGCGCCTGCAGACGGCAGCGTCGACCGCGGGCGGTCGGGTCCATCTCGCCCTCGGCAATCACGAACTCATGGTTCTGACCGGCGACCTGCGCTATGTATCCGCGGACGAGTACGCAGCCTTCGCGAATGAAGAGCCGATGCCGGTCAGGGAAACTGCGTACGCTCGTTTCCTCAGCGAGTCTGCCGAGCCTGAAGACGAAGCCCGTGCCCGAGCCGAATTCGATGAGCTTTTCCCGTTAGGCTTCTTCGCCCAGCGCGCCGCCTTCGCTGCCGACGGAGTCTATGGTGCCTGGTTACTCGAGCAGCCGCTGCTCGTCGTCATCAACGATACGGCTTTCGTGCACGGCGGCCTCTCCGGGGTCGCGGCTGAACTCGGCGGCGAAGGTCTGAACACGCAACTCGGGCAGCAGGTACGCGACTACGTGAGCGCCTTAAGCGAGCTGATCGAAGACGGCGTACTGCATGATACGGATAGCTTCTATGATCACGTCGCGCAACTAAACGAGTTCTCCGATCGGGTGGTGTTGGGCGAGGATGACTGGCCGGATGGTCTCGAAGATACGGCCGAACGTCTCGCAACATTGAATCACGGATTGGTATTCGCGAACGACAGTCCGCTGTGGTACCGGGGTTCGGTAGGCTGCAGCGTGCTGACCGAGCGAGATCGCCTGCGCGCGGCGCTCGCCAGTATCGGCGTGGGCCGCGTCGTAATCGGCCACACGCCGACGCCGGGTGCGCGGGTGTACAGCCGCATGGACGACACGGTGCTCAGGATCGACACGGGCATGCTCAATGACTTCTACGGTGGCCGCGCCGCCGCGTTGATCATCGAAGACGGGGATCTCGCCGTGGTCTACGAACAGGGCGACACCGCGGTAGAACCCTTGCCGCAGCCTCGTCGTGTCGGGCTAAGACCGGCAGGCCTAAGTGCCGACGAGCTGGAGACGTTGCTTGCGAACGCCGAGATCGTGACCCAGAGCGAGGGCGCATCCGGGGGCCAGTTAAGTCTCACGCTCAGAAGCGGAGACGTGGAGCTTGCGGCGGTCTTCGTGCCGGCGGCGCGGCGCGGTGTTCTACCCGATCTCGCCGCGTATCGCCTCGACCGGCTGATCGGCCTGGACATGGTGCCGGCGACGGTGGCTCGAGAGGTAGACGGCGACTCCGGCTCCGTGCAGTTCACGCCCGGCCGCGTGATGACGGAGACCGAGCGCACCGAGCAGGGGGCCGGTGGTTCGGCGTGGTGCCCGCTGCGCGATCAGTTCCAGGCGATGTATGTCTTCGACAGCCTGATACTGAACGAGGGCCGAACGTCCGAGCGCATGCGCTACAGTGTCGATAACTTCCAACTGATTCTCGTCGGGCATGACAATGCCCTGTCCACCGGCCGCGGCCGACCCGCGTATCTGCGGGACGTCCCGTTGGAGGTTGGCGCCGCATGGAAGGAAACGCTGGCGTCCTTGGACGAGCACGGGCTGACACAGGCGCTCGACGGTGTTCTGGATCGGCGCCGCATCCGGGCGCTGCTGCAGCGTCGGGACGAGTTATTGTCGATCGATTGAGCTTAATCGCTGTCTTCTGAGCGGCTGGTCCGCATCTCGAGTGTCGCGGGCTAGAGGTTCATCAATCAGCCTTGTCGGGCCACTAGGGCGCCATCGAGGCCAGCTCGTCCAGGAGGCTCCGTGCGACGCTGTCGGCCGGCGACAGCGCCAACAGCCGGCGCGCGTAGACGGCCGCTTGATCGATCTCGCCGCCGTCCCGGTGGATCGTCGCCAGCGCGAGCAGCGTGTCCCGGTGTCCCGGGAAACGAGCGTGTACTTCGACAAGCGCCTCGACCGCTCCTTCCCGGTCCCCGCTGGAGTTCAATGCGATACCGATGACATACTGATAATAAGGAGCGTCGGGCGCAAGCGCGGCCGCGCGTTCGAGTTCGGCGAACGCGTCGTCGGGGGCAGCAGAGCGGACGAGCGACAGGCCGAGCGCGAACGGCGCGCTGGGGTCTAGCGGGTTGTTCGCGATCGCCTGTTCGAGTAACGCTCGAGCTTCCTCTTCTCTGCCGGAGAGTCGATAGAGATCGGCCAGGTTGATGTAAGACGCCGTGAAGACGGGTGCCCGCTCGATAGCGTCCTGGAATAGCGCTTCGGCCTCATCCAGGCGACCGAGCTGGACTAACGTACCGGCCCAGTTGAACAGCCCCTCGGCGCGGTCCCCGTTGAACAGTTGCGCCTCGCGGTACTCGGCGAGCGCGGCGTCCAAGTCGGCGGCGCGGCGTTCGCTCAGCTCCGCGCGAGCAGGCAGGAGCAGACGCGCGGCGGCCATGCGCAGGGCTCGCACCGAGTGGGTCAGGAAGCGCTGGGCGGGCTGAAT
>JAZFPW010000277.1:0-2207 GCA_036444815.1 Gammaproteobacteria bacterium | reverse complement strand
TCTATGGATACCGTGACATTACTCTCCGATGTCGAGATCAGATCGACCGAGAACCCGTGGTCGCGGAACAGCCGAAATGCATCCGCGAGGAACCCGACCTGATGCCACATTTCCATGGACTCCATGGAGATCAGGGTTAGCCCGCTGCGTTGGGAGATTGCTTTGAGTTGAGGTGTGTCGTCACCCTCGGCACTCGAAATCAACGTACCCTCCCACTCCGGGTGATTGGTGCACCTTAGGAATAGAGGGATACCCGATTTTCTGACCGGCGAGATGCTGCGCGGATGCAGGACGCCGCCACCGGCCGAGGCGATTTCCTGCGCCTCTCGATAATGTAAGCGACGCAACAAGCGCGCTGACGGCACCGCTTTCGGATCCGCGCTGAAGAAGCCCGGCACATCGGTCCAGATTTCCAAGCGCCGAGCTTGAAGTCTCGCGGCGAGATACGCACCCGAGCTGTCCGATCCGCCGCGACCCAAGAGCACGGTATCGCCGCTGGCGCTGCTCGCGATGAATCCCTGCGTGACTATGAAGTCATCGGTGCTCGACAGCTCCGCTTGAAGCGTTTCGCTAGGCACGAAGTCACAGCTCGCGGTGAGCAAACGGGCGCGTTCAGTCTGATCTCGCTGCGTCTCGCTTTGTAACAAGTCACGAGCATCACGCCAGCGTGCGGGAAGGCCCTGCCCTTGGAGATAGGCGACGCCCAAGGTCGTGGCGGCTAACTCTCCTGTCGCCATCACCCGTGCGTGAACGCGCGGACTCACTTCGCCTACCAACCGGACGCCATCGATCAGTTGCTCCAGCTTCTCGAATTCGGGCGCCAGCAGTTGCGCGTCAAGGTCTAAATCTGACGCGAGTTGCTCGTGCTGTCGTCGAATATTGTCGAATGCCCTCGTGGTATCGCCGGAGGTGGCTTGCACGAGGAGATCTTCCAGTGCATTGGACACGCCGGCCAGCGCCGAGTGGACCACGACCGGCTTGATACCCTCGTCGAGCCGTTGCTGCAGAAGTCGGGCGATAGTCATCCAGTTCTGAGCCGTTGCCACGCTGCGGCCACCGAACTTCATCACGACGAAGGGCGACTCCGGGAAAGCGGTCTCTACCCCGTCAATCCCGAGCCCCGCGTGTACCTGTTCACTCATTAAGATCGCGCTCCTGCAAAAAAAAACCCGCCGGAATTTCCTCAGCGGGTTTCTCTTAGTGACCGTGGTGTTATCCTGGCTACCACATGGGCACAAGCATCCCGCTGGTGGTCCGCTTACGCATGACCATCAGGCCGACTGTCTGTTTTTTGCCGATGTAGCTCATGGCGCGCAACTTAAAGGCTGCCTGCGGTTACGTCAAGGAACTTCTCAGAGATCCATGTCGGTGACGGCGCCCTCGGACGCTGAGCTTACGAGCCGCGCGTACTTGGCCAACAGGCCCCGCGTCGCTTTGGGGGCCGGCGGCTGCCACTTGCGCAGCCGAAAATCCATCTCCTCGTCAGAAAGTTGTACGTCGACAGTCTTGGCCTCACTGTCGATCGTGATCTGGTCGCCGTCCTCGACGATCGCCAACGGCCCGCCGACCGCTGCCTCCGGCGTCACGTGACCCACGACAATTCCGTGGCTACCGCCGGAAAAACGACCGTCCGTAATCAACGCGACTTCGCCTCCCAGCCCTCGGCCGATGATGGCGCTGGTCGGACTCAGCATTTCGCGCATGCCCGGGCCGCCTTTCGGGCCTTCGTAGCGGATGACGATGACGTCCCCGGCCACCACGGTGCAGTCCAGAATCGCACTCAGCGCATCTTCCTCCGAACGAAACACTCTCGCCTGGCCGCTGAAGCGAGCAGCTCCGGTGCCGGAGGTCTTCGCGACGGCGCCCTGGGGCGCAAGATTCCCATAGAGTATGGCTAAATGGCTCTCGGCTTTGATGGGGTTATCGAGAGAACGCACGATGTCCTGCCCGTCGGGGTACGGGCCCACATCCGCGAGATTTTCAGCGAGCGTCCTGCCGGTCACGGTCAGGCAGTCGCCGTGGAGGAGTCCTGCGTCCAGCAACATCTTCATCAGCGGCTGGATGCCGCCGATCCGAATCAGTTCCGTCATCAGATAACGACCACTGGGCCTGAGGTCGCCGAGCACCGGCACTCGAGCGCCGACCCGCGTGAAATCGTCTAACGCGAGTTCGACCTGCGCGTCGTGCGCCATCGCCAGGAGGTGTAG
>JAZFPW010000276.1:0-13855 GCA_036444815.1 Gammaproteobacteria bacterium | reverse complement strand
CAGGTTGCCTGGCACTATCAGACCGTTCATCACGATGTCTATGACTACGATTTACCTGGGCACCCGCTGATCACGACGATCCGGAGGGATGGCGGGACCCGCGACGTCGCAATTCAGCAAACCAAGTGGGGTTATCTGTTCGTGTTCGATGTCGACACGGGCGAGCCGGTGTTCCCCATCGAGGAACGACCGATTCCGAGTTCCGACGTGCCCGGCGAACAAACGTCTGCAACACAACCGTTCCCAGTGTTGCCCGCGACGTTCACGCCGACACTACTCTCGCGGGATGACATCTACGGTGTGACGCCATTCGATCGGGCCTGGTGCCGCGCGCGCTTCGATGAGCTTCGGTACGACGGCATGTTCACGCCACCGAGCGTTGAAGGCACGTTGCACTTCCCCGGCTTTGGCGGCGGTGGAAACTGGGGCGGCACTGCGTTCGACCCGGTTTCGAATCTGTTGATTATCAAGTCGATGACCGTCGGAACCGTTCATCATTTGATACCGAACGAGGGTGGGGCAATCACACCGATGCCCGACCCGGACAGCCTCGGCATTCCGGGTGATAGCTATCGAACCGGCGCCGGTGATCCGATGCCCGGAACCCCGTTCAGCACGCTCACGGAGAACTTCCTTTCGCCGTTGGGGTTGCCGTGCACGCCACCGCCCTGGGGTACGCTTACGGCGATCGATATGGACTCCGGGGCCGTCAGATGGCAGATCCCGTTCGGTCAGGCACGGCGATTCGGTATAACGATGCCGAAGTTTCTCGGCTGGGGTAGTGCCATCATCGGCGGACCGATCACGACGGCCGGCGGGCTCATTTTTATGGGTGGCTCGATGGATAAGAAATTCCGCGCGCTCGATGTAATGACCGGAGCTGAGTTGTGGCAAGCTAGCCTGCCCTATGCCGGTATGGCGGTTCCGATGAGTTACATGGCAGACGGCAAGCAGTACGTCGTCATGGCCGCCGGTGGTAACCGTCGTACCTATACGGAAGAAGGCGATGCGATCGTCGCGTTTGCGTTGGGCGGAGTCGACTAGCTAGCGACCGGGACTGGCTCGCAGCCCGCCTCAGGCCTGGCGCCGGGCCGTTAAGGCTCGCACGACGCTCTGCAACCTGCGCGCGCGCCTACCCCCGGTGTGGGGTTTTCGGTACAATGTCGATCGCATTGACGGAGCAATGGCAGAAAGCCGCCATCTGATTGACTTTATAATCAAATGGTTAGGGCTCATTGCTAATATAAAGGCTTTAGTATTGAAAAGCCCCGTGAGGGGCTTTTTATTTGGCGCGACCCGTGAATCGAGGGGCGGGCGCGAAGTCGGAACGATGGGCCTTGGGCCCATTTTTTGTAATGGGTCGTTGAGAATTCGATTGAATCAGATGGCGCGAAAAGAGAGGTTGATCGAATTGCTGGAAGCACCAGTACGGGCGCTTGGGTATGAACTGGTCGACTTGGAGGCCCACACGGGCCGTCAGGGCCTGCTGCGCATCTTTATCGACCAGGACGAAGGTATCAACCTCGATGATTGCGAATCGGTCAGCCGTCAGCTTAGCGCCGTCCTGGACGTTGAAGACCCGATCCGTGGCAGGTATGTGTTGGAGGTGTCGTCGCCGGGCTTGGATCGACCGCTCAGAACGCCCGAGCATTTTCAGCGTTACTGCGGTCATGTCGTCAGGGTAAAGCTCAATCAATCGCGCGACGGTCAGCGGAACTTTAAGGGCCGACTGCTAAGCGTGGAAGAGGGGGATATTGTCGTCGAAGTCGATAACGAAATTTTTCATTTGGCGCTTTCGGACATAGCGTCGGCTCACCTCGTGGCAGCTCACTAACATCGCTTGTTGGACCACTAACCATGAACAAAGAAATCTTGATGGTGGTAGACGCAGTCTCTAACGAGAAGGGCATCGAGAAGGAAATCATATTCGAGGCGATCGAGATTGCCTTGGCATCTGCAACCAAGAAAAAACACAGCGAAGGGATCGATGTGCGTGTCGCGATCGATCGTGACAGTGGTGAGTACGAGACGTTTCAGCGCTGGATGGTTTTTGCGGATGACTCCAGGGAGCTCGAGGAACCGGAGTGTGAGCTTAGGCTTCAGGATGCCGTGGACGTGAATCCGGACGCCGAACCCGGCGAGTACGTCGAGGTGCCGATGGATTCCGTCGAATTTGGCAGAATTTCGGCTCAGGCGGCCAAGCAAGTCATCGTCCAGAAGGTGCGGGAAGCCGAACGTAAACAGGTCGTGGAGGAGTTCCAGGATCGCGAAGGCGAGTTGGTCAGCGGTATTGCTAAACGCGTCGATCGCAACGGTGCATACATCGATCTGGGCGGAAATGCCGAAGGTTTCGTCTCCAGGGACGAGTTGATTCCACGGGAACCGATCAAGCCCCAGGATCGCATCAAGGGCGTTCTTCGCGAAGTTCGAGAAGAGCCGCGAGGCCCGCAGCTGTTTATGACCCGGACGTCCCGCGAATTTCTCGTCGAGCTCTTCAAGCTTGAGGTACCCGAGGTTGGACAAGGCCTGATCGAGATCCTCGGCGCAGCACGGGATCCGGGTCTGCGTGCCAAGATCGCCGTGAAAAGCAACGACAGCCGAATCGACCCCGTCGGTGCATGCGTGGGTATGCGAGGTTCGCGCGTTCAGGCGGTCTCGAACGAGTTGGCGGGCGAACGCGTGGATATCATCCTGCACGATGAGAATCCGGCGCAGTTCGTTATCAATGCGATGTCACCGGCCGATGTGCTTTCGATCGTAATGGACGAAGAAGCGCACAGCATGGATATCGCCGTGGATGAGGAGAAACTCTCCCAGGCGATCGGTCGTGGTGGGCAGAATATTCGTCTGGCTAGCGAGCTGACTGGCTGGGAGCTCAATGTCATGACGGAATCCGACGCCGAGGAGAAGACCGAGCAGGAAGCGAAGGAATTAGTCACCAAGCTCATGACAGAGCTGGATGTCGACGAAAATGTCGCGATGATCCTCGTCCAGGAAGGTTTCTCGTCGCTAGAGGAAGTCGCCTACGTGCCGGCCAGCGAATTGTTAGCGGTCGAGGAATTCAATGAAGACATCGTCAATGAACTTCGAGCACGAGCTCGCGATGTTCTGATAACGCAGGCCATCGCTAGCGAAGAAATCATCGATCAAGCGAAGCCCGCTGAGGATCTGCTGAGTCTCGAGGGGATGGAGAAAGAAATCGCCTTCGAGCTCGCGAGTCGGGGCATTGTCACCCGTGAAGACTTGGCCGATCAGGCCGTTGACGAGCTCGCCGATATCGAAGCGCTCGAGCCGGAACGTGCCGCGGAGCTGATCATGGCGGCGCGAGCGCACTGGTTCGAAGCCGAGTCGGAAGCGTAGGCGCCGAGGCGATCTTCATGTCGGATGTAACGGTCACAGAGTTCGCGGAAGTACTCAAAGTTCCCGTCGACCGGTTACTCACTCAGCTGGGCGATGCAGGCATAAAAGTCTCTGGTGCGGACGACACGATTACGGACGACGCAAAGCTGGAGTTATTGACGCACCTCCGACGATCTCACGGCCGTAAGGATCCGGGTGCTGCGGCACCCAAAAAGATCACGCTGAACCGAAAATCACAGAGCGAGCTCAGGCTCGCCGGCGGCCAAGGGCGTTCGCGCACGGTGAATGTCGAAATCAGGCGCAAGCGTACCTACGTGAAGCGAGATGTCTTGGAGGAGCGAGCCCGCCAACAGCAGGAAGAACTCGACTCGCAACGCGACGCCGAAGCGGAGCGGCTAAAAGCCGAGCAACAAGCGGCTGAGGAACAGAAGCGACGCGCGGAAAGCGAGGCGAGTGAAGCGGAGGTTAGACGCCAGGCCGAAGACGAAACTCAACGCCGGGTTGTCGAGGAAGAAACGCGTCGACAGGCAGAAGAGCACCGCCGTTTGGACGAAGAGGCCGCCAGGGTGCGCGCGGAACAGGAAGAGCAGAAGAAGGCCGAGCAGGGCCGAAAGCCCATCGAGATACCCACCGTGGATCACACCCTGCACGTCGCCAAAGGCGCGACCGCACGTCGGCGTAAGAGGCGGCCACGTCGTCGTACGGTGCAGGTCAGCGCGGACAGTCAGCATGGTTTCGAACGTCCGACCGAGCCCGTCATCCGGGAAATTCAGATCTCCGAGACGATGACCGTTACTGATCTAGCCCAGCGCATGGCGATCAAGTCGAGCGAAGTCATCAAGGTCCTGATGAATATGGGCATGATGGTGACGATCAACCAAGTCATCGATCAGGATACCGCCGTGCTGATTGTCGAGGAGCTGGGGCATACGGCGGTGCCGCTGACGAAAACCGGCCTCGAAGATGAGCTGCTGCAGGCGATAGACGAGGCGGCTACTGATGTAGATGCGACGGCTCGGTCTCCTGTTGTCACCGTGATGGGGCACGTCGATCATGGCAAGACGTCGCTGCTCGACTACATTCGCCGGACGCGCGTGGCAGCCGGGGAGGCTGGCGGCATCACCCAGCACATCGGCGCGTACCACGTCACGACAAAGAAAGGTGTAGTGACGTTTCTTGATACGCCCGGCCACGCGGCTTTCACTGCAATGCGAGCTCGCGGCGCGCAAGCGACCGATATCGTGATATTAGTCGTCGCAGCTGACGATGGCGTCATGCCGCAAACCGTGGAGGCGATCGAGCATGCCAAGGCGGCCGGCGTACCGCTCGTCGTCGCGGTCAATAAGATCGACCTGGAGAATTCGGAGCCGGATCGCGTGCGCAACGAGCTAACTCAGCACGAAGTCGTCCCGGAAGATTGGGGCGGCGAGAATCTTGTCGTGAATGTTTCCGCGAAAACGGGAGAAGGAGTTGACGATCTCCTGGATGCTGTCCTATTGCAAGCCGAAGTACTGGATCTGAAGGCTGTCTCTACCGGTCCGGCTGCAGGCGTCGTGCTGGAGGCGAGTCTGGAGCGAGGCCGTGGCGCCGTCGCCACCGTGCTCGTCAGCCGAGGTACGTTGAAACTTGGCGACATACTACTCGCAGGCCAGGAATATGGACGCATACGTGCAATGTTTGATGAGACGGGCGCGTCCGTGGACAGTGCGGGGCCCTCGATACCCGTGGCGGTCCTCGGCTTGTCGGGTACACCGATGGCGGGGGACGACATGTTGGTTGTCGCCGATGACCGCAAAGCCCGAGAGGTTGCTCGATTCCGTCAAGATAGGGAACGCGACGTCAAGCTAGCGCAACAGCAGAGTGTGAAACTAGACGATGTCTTCAGCCAGATGTCCGAGCGGGATGCCGCGAGTGTGCAGCTCCTGGTGAAGGCTGATGTCCAGGGTAGTTCCGAAGCGTTGCAGGACGCGCTTGAAAATATCTCGACAGACGAAGTTAAGGTTACCGTCATCTCGAAGGGTGTGGGCGCAATAACCGAGTCGGATGTTCAGCTTGCCGCGGCTTCCAAGGCCATCGTCCTTGGCTTTAATGTACGTGCTGACTCAGCGGCTCGTGAGGCGATCAGCGAAACGGCTGTCGATGTCCGCTACTACAGCATCATTTATGAGGCGATCGATGACGTGAAAGCCGCGGTAAGCGGGCTACTCGCGCCCGAAATCAGGGAACAGATACTCGGGCTCGCGGAGGTCCAAGAGATATTCCGCTCACCGAAGTTCGGTAACATCGCCGGCTGCATCGTAGCGGATGGCTATGTGCGCAGTGCAAAACCGATTCGAGTCTTACGTGACAGTGTAGTCATCTACGAAGGGGAGTTGGAGTCTTTGCGCCGCTTCAAGGAAGATGTGAGCGAAGTTCGCGCCGGGACGGAGTGCGGTATTGGCGTCAAGAACTACAACGATGTCAAGATCGGAGACCAGATCGAGTGTTACGAGCGTACCGAGATCGCTCGATCTCTTTAACCGATGCCGCGAGACTACCCGAGGAAACTACGCGTCGCCGCCGAGCTGCAACGCGTTCTAAACGGGCTGCTTTCCAGCGAAGTTAAGGACCCACGGCTCGTTGGCGTGACGATCAGCGTCGTCCATCTTAGTGGTGACATGGGCGTTGCGAGAATCGCGTTCAGCACACTGAGACCTGATGAGGATCCCGGCCCGGTTGTCACGGCGCTAAAGAAGGCCGGTGGTTTCCTACGCTCGCGCGCAGGGCAGATACTGAGCGTGCGGCGCGTGCCGGAGTTGCGCTTCGAACACGACCAAGGGGCGCGCCAAGGTATTGAGCTCACTCGTCTGATCGACGAAGTCGTCGCAAAAGACCGAGACGCCTCTGAAGCCGCCGAAGATCCGGCGCAAGATCTTTGATGGCCCGAGCGATGCCTGGAAAGCACGACCACAAGAGGGACATCCACGGCATCCTGCTGCTGGATAAGCCGAGTGGCCCGACGTCGAATCGTGTGCTACAGCGCGTGAAGCGGCTTTTCCGTGCAGCGAAGGCGGGGCATACGGGGAGCCTCGATCCACTGGCAACGGGCATGCTCCCGATCTGTTTTGGGGCCGCCACGAGAGTCTCATCCTATCTTCTGGGGGCTCGGAAGACTTACACCGTCTCGGCGAAGCTCGGTGAAGCGACCGACTCGGGAGATTCGGACGGCGTGGTCATCGCGCGGCAGGATCCGCCGACTCTCAGCGTGGCAACCGTGCGAACGACACTCACGGGGTTTCTAGGTGAGATCGAACAGATTCCCCCGATGTATTCGGCATTGAAGCACCAGGGGCGACGGCTTTATGAGCTGGCGCGCCGGGGAATCGAAGTGGAACGGTCGCCGCGCCCGGTGCAGATCGCAGCGATCGAGTTGCTCTCGTACGACTGGCCTATACTCGAATTTACCGTGACTTGTTCCAAAGGGACCTATATCCGGACGCTGGTCGAAGACATCGCTAGGGAGCTGGGGACGATCGGCCATGTCGTCGGGTTGCGGAGAACGGCCGTGGAACCGTTTCAGGAGCCGGACATGGTCTCGATACAGACGCTAGAGGCTACCGAAGCTGACGGCCTGGAGCGCCTCGATAAGGTACTCAAACCGGTCGACAGCGCCCTGACGCAGTGGCCTCGGCTGGTGGTCCAGGACGAGCTTTGCGGCCGTCTGAGTCACGGCCAGACCGTGCCCGCTGAGCGCGACTGGCCCAGGAGTTGGGTTCGCCTGTACGACCCACAAGAGGTGTTTTTCGGAATCGGTGAAGTGGAGTCTGAGGGCCGGCTCGTGCCACGGCGCATCTTCCCTGGCTTGAGTTCTTGGAGCTGAAGGGAATGTGCGAGTACAATACGCGGCTTTCCAGGATGGCGTCTAGCCGCACCAGAGGCGGTTCGGGGTAATTTAGAATGGCATTGAATTCGGAGCAGAAATCCGAGATCGTCGCCGACTATCGGCGCAGCGACGCCGATACCGGCTCAGCCGAAGTCCAGGTGGCACTGTTATCGGCGAGGATCAACGAGCTCTCTGCGCACTTTTCTGATCACAAGAAGGACCATCATTCGCGCCGTGGGCTGCTTCGTATGATTAATACCCGTCGCAAACTCTTGAGTTACTTGAAGGACACTGATCAAGCCCGTTACCGGGAACTTATCAGCCGCCTCGGATTGCGGCGTTGAAGCCAATCTTATTTTTCATCCAGAGCCGGATTGCCGGCTCTGAATCGTTTCGCACCTCAGAACTAATTATCTAGGGCCCCGGGTCTCGGGATCCTGTCTTTTATTGCAGGGAATGGAATAGTGAAAGTTAGCAGAGCATTTATGTATGGTGGCCACGAGGTCAGTATTGAGACCGGCGATATCGCCCGGCAGGCCGATGGCGCTGTAATCGTCAGCGTCGCCGATACCGTCGTACTCGTAACCGCGGTCGGTGAGAAAGGGCAGGGAAAGCCGCGCCCGTTTTTTCCGCTCACGGTTAACTATCAAGAAAAAACCTATGCGGCGGGTCGCATACCGGGGGGATTCTTTAAACGCGAGGGCAGGCCAAGCGAGAAAGAAACCCTAACCTCGCGGCTGATCGACCGACCGATTCGCCCGTTATTCCCCAAGGGCTACCGGAACGAAGTTCAGGTTATCGCGACGGTGATGTCGATGAATACCGAGGTCGATCCGGACATCCCAGCACTTATTGGCGCGTCTGCGGCTTTGGCGCTGTCGGGGCTGCCGTTTTCTGGGCCAATCGCGGCCGCCAGAGTCGGTTATCGGGACGGTGAGTATCTGCTCAATCCCGACTTGGCCGATCGAGCTGCCTCGCAACTCGATCTTGTCGTTGCCGGCACCGAAAAAGCAGTTCTGATGGTCGAGTCAGAGGCACAGATGTTGTCCGAAGACGTGATGCTTGGCGCGGTGATGTATGGCCATGAACAGATGCAGGTCGCCATTCGGGCCATCAACGAACTGGCTACCGAAATCGGCAAAGATCCGGTGCCGTGGGAGCCGCCTCAGGAGGACGAGGCGCTGGCACAGTCAGTGGAAAGCGCCGTCGGTGACCGGCTGGTTGAAGCCTATCGTATCGCCGAGAAACAGAGCCGCACTCAGGAGCTCGCAGAAGTGAAAGCCGAACTGGTCGGCGCGTTAGCGGATGAAGAATCATCGCAGTGGACCGAGGATGAGGTGAAGGGCGAGTTCGAGCGACTGGAGAAGAGTACGGTTCGGGGCCGAATTCTGGCCGGAGAAACGCGGATCGATGGCCGTGACACGAAAACGGTGCGGCCTATCGATGTGAAGGTGGGCGTACTGCCGCGCGCGCATGGCTCGGCTCTGTTTACGCGTGGCGAAACGCAGGCGATGGTCGTGACCACGCTGGGGACTGGCCGGGACGCTCAGATCATCGACGCCCTAGAAGGTGAGCGGAAAGACCCCTTCATGTTGCACTATAACTTTCCACCCTACTGCGTTGGTGAGACTGGATTTATGAGCGGGCCGAAGCGCCGGGAGATCGGCCACGGCCGCTTGGCACGCCGCAGTATCGAGGCGGTCCTGCCGGATATGGAAAGCTTCCCCTATGTGATTCGCGTCGTCTCGGAAATCACGGAATCGAACGGATCAAGCTCAATGGCGAGTGTCTGTGGGACCAGCCTGTCGTTGATGGACGCCGGCGTGCCAACCACGGCGCCCGTCGCTGGCGTCGCGATGGGCCTGATCAAGGAAGGAGACAGTTATGTCGTCCTGACCGATATTCTCGGCGATGAGGATCACCTGGGCGATATGGACTTCAAGGTAGCGGGTTCAGCCGAGGGGATCACGGCTCTGCAGATGGACATCAAGATCGATGGGATTACGCGGGAAATCATGTCAGCGGCCCTCGCGCAAGCCCGGGATGGGCGCCTGTATATCTTGGATGAAATGAACAAGATACTCAGTGCGCCCCGAGAGAAGATGTCCGACTGGGCGCCTAGCATCATTACGATGAAGATCGATCCAGAGAAGATTCGTGAGGTGATCGGGAAGGGTGGTTCTGTAATCCGTGGATTAACGGAAGAGACGGGCGCGACGATCGACATTGACAACGACGGGACGATACGCATTGCGTCCGTCGATGGTTCGTCAGGACGGGAAGCGCAGCGGAAGATTGAACTGATTACCGCTGACGTCGAAGTCGGTCGCATCTACGAGGGTAAGGTAGTTCGGCTTATGGACTTCGGTGCATTCGTGTCGATCCTTCCGGGCAAGGACGGCCTCGTGCATATCTCGCAGATTTCCAACGAGCGAGTAGAGCGCGTCAGCGACAAACTCACCGAGGGCGACATCATCAAGGTCAAGGTGTTGGAAGTGGACCGGCAGGGCCGAGTCCGGCTCAGTATGCGTGACTTAGACGCAGCCTGAGCCCTCATGCCGCCAAAAAAAAAGCCCTCGAAAATTTCGAGGGCTTTTTAAGAACCGGTCGTTGCCGACCGGCGCAAAGCGTTGGGGGAGTAACGCTCTGCTGCAGTGCAGCATAGCACGAATCCGAGCCGGTTGTCAACATAACGAAGCCCACAATTTGCGTCTAAGGGGACTTGTCGCCATCCGCTGAGTTTCGGCCGATCGGCCCGTTGCCGTCGCTAACCGTTGGCTTGGTGATCTTCTGCTGCTCGTCCAGAAAAAACGCTAACGCTTCTTCCAGGTAGCCACGAACCGCCTGCGGCATTTCGCCGCTGTACGCCCGGATAATTCGAGCGAGGAAATCTTCGCTCATCACGGATTCGCCGCGTTCCTCTTGTTCTGCGATGACGTGGAGCAAGATACTACGGGTGATCTGCTCGCCCGATTTCTTATCGATCACCTCGAATTGTTCGCCATCTACCACGAGCTGGCGAATATCACTGAGCGTGATGTAACGACTGTCCATCGTATCGTACAACCGTCTGTTCGGGTACTTTTTGATTACCCGCGCGTGCTTCATGGCTTGTTTACAAGTCCACGACCAGTTTTCGTGAATCGACGCATCCGTCACTCGCAAGCAGAAACTCGCGGCTACTTTAGTCTATTTTCGTCGGATCGACCATGTAGTGTCTCGACGAGTTCGGTCTGACCGCGCATCGTATCCGGCGGCCAGCGTTGAGATGCCCACGCCCAGAGCTCCCGTGGGCGGGCACCTTGCATGGACACGGGAGGCTCAAGTCCCAAGTACAGCAGAATCTCGTGGGCACGTGCGGCCGTATCCTTTGGCTCGACGGGCAGTGCGCCGGTTCTCTTGGACAACTTCTGTCCAGCGGAGTTGACGATGATGGGCACGTGGAGGTACTGCGGTGTAGGCAGGCCCAGGGTCTGCTGCAAATAGATATGCAGCCCCGTCGTGTGTAGCAGATCCGTCCCGCGTACGATGTGTGTGATGCCTTGTCTCGCATCGTCCAACACCACGGCGAGATGATAGGCAGGCAACCCGTCGCTACGGAATATTACATAATCTCCCACACTCGCGTGGACGTCATACCGGTGTGCTCCTTGCAGCCCGTCGTCAAAACTGCCTGCTGAGTCATCGGTTCGTACCCGAATCGCGGTAGCACGCTCATGGTGCTGGCGCCTGCGGCAATGACCCGGGTAGCGATACCCTAGCGGTCCTGGAGCGCCCTTTTCTCTGATATCACGCCGTGAGCAGCTACACCGATAGGCGTGACCCTCGGCGAGTAGTTCAGCGGCGATGCGTTGATAGTCCTCAAGGTGCTGACTCTGGTAAAAAACGTCCCGATCCCAATTCAGATCGAATGCATCCAACGCCTCAAGGATCATCCCTGTAGCCCCCGGCATCTCGCGGGGCGGGTCGATGTCTTCGATTCGAACGAGCCACTCACCCTGCGAGCGGCGGGCATGCAGGTAGCTGGCGACGGCAGCAGTTAGGGAGCCGACATGCAGGGGCCCCGTGGGGGAAGGTGCGAATCGGCCGACGTATGGCACAGGACCGCCGCATCAGCGGCTGGGTTTGGTCCGCGTGATGAAGCGCCTAGCGATAGGAGTCCTCGCGATCACGGTACTGTCTTTCTGCAAGCTCGCGGCGTTCCTGAGCTTCCACACAAAGCGTCGCGACCGGACGAGCCTCCAGGCGACGAAGCCCGATTTCCTCGCCGGTCTCCTCGCAATAGCCGTAGGTCTGTCCCTCCACACGCTGTAGCGCGGAGGCGATTTTCTTCAGGAGCTTCCGCTCCCTGTCCCGGGTCCGGAGTTCCAGACCGAACTCGGACTCCTGAGTCGCCCGGTCGCTGGGATCCGGGAAGTTTGCCGCGTCGTCTTTCATGTGCAGCATCGTACGATCAACTTCTTCCATGAGTTCCATTTTCCAGGCGTCGAGTAGCTTTCGGAAATGCGCGAGTTGCCGCCCACTCATATACCGCTCCCCCCGCGCCGGATGGTAGGGGACAAAGCCTCGCACGGGTCCCGCAAGCAAGTTCCGCTTCCTCGCACCACTGCTCCGCGCGCGTACGGGCGATCGCTTAGTCGTAATCCGTTTCTTGCTGGGACGTCTCTTGTCAGCGGCTCTCTTGGCCGTTGGGGTTTTCTTCGCTCTCGTTTTTTTCGCCGAGGTCGGTTTGCGGGCAACTTTTTTCTTTACGACCTTCTTCTTGGCCGCCTTTCGTGTGACCGTCTTCTTCCGTACTGTCTTCTTCGTGGAGCGCTTTTTCGATTTGCCCGCTGCTCGCGCACTCTTCTTAGCCGCCTTCTTCTTAGCGGTCTTCTGCCTGGGCACTTTCTTCTTGGTGGCCTTCTTCCGTGTGGCCTTCGTGGCGCTCTTTTTCGTTCTGATAGCCTTGCGCGCACTCTTCTTAGCCGCCTTCCTGGCTACATTCTTACCTGCGGAGGGGCGCCGGGTGGACGCCCTGGCGGCCGCCCGCTTACGCGACGGCTTCGCCGCGGTCTTTTTCTGGGTCTTTCTGACGGCCTTCTTTGCAGCCATCGTTCGAGCCTCCATGCAAATTTCGCGAAACGGGCGATTATACATACGCCTAGGCTCAGAGGAAGCCTCTGGGTAACAAAAATTGTGTAGATCTCTAGGGCAGGGGTGTAATCGGGGCGGGCTTCCAATCGGGCTGTCGATGTTCCGCTACCACGGTTGTGTGGATTCCGCCACGAACATTGAATTCGGCCGTCAGACGAATGAATCTGGGCTCGAGTAGCGCTTGCAGATGGTCCAGGATCTCGTTCGTGACCGCCTCGTGGAACGCGCCTCGGTCACGGAATCCCCAGAGATACAGCTTCAGAGATTTCAGTTCCACACAATGGTCATCAGGCACATATTCCAGGTGCAGGGTCGCGAAGTCCGGCTGACCGGTCTTCGGGCAAAGACAGGTAAACTCAGGGATCCGAATTCGTATGGTGTAATCCCGCTCCGAGTGAGGGTTAGCGAACCGCTCGAGCCGACTATCAGGAGCGGTCTGCGCGTTCGTATTAACGGCTGTGGACATTCGGTAGACTCGTTGGGAGCGGAATCATCAGGAGTATCGTTTTGTCGAGCTTTTTACTTTACACTAGCCCCGTCGACGCAGCTATCGCGGCCTGGTTTTTGCTCGACTATTTCAGAGTTTTATGCGCCTGAGTAAAATTAAGCTTTCGGGCTTCAAGTCCTTTGTCGATCCCACGACGATCGCGTTCCCCAGCAACCTGCTCGGGATCGTCGGCCCCAACGGCTGCGGAAAATCTAACATCATCGATGCCATACGCTGGGTGCTCGGCGAGGGCTCCGCCAAGACGTTGCGCGGCGACTCCATGGCTGACGTTATCTTCAGCGGCTCCAGCGGGCGAAAACCCGTTGGGCAGGCCAGTGTCGAACTCAATTTCGATAACTCCGATGGGACGATGTCCGGTCCATACGCTGGTTACGCCGAACTGGTCGTTCGGCGCGTGGTCTCCCGCGACGGGACGTCTCAGTACTACCTCAATAACACCCGTTGCCGGCGCAAGGACATCACGAATATGCTGCTGGGCACCGGATTGGGCGCCCATGGCTACTCGATAATCGAGCAAGGCATGATCTCCAGGCTCGTCGAAGCGAAACCAGAAGAACTCCGCGCCTTTCTGGAGGAGGCCGCGGGAATCTCCAAATATAAAGAACGACGGCGCGACACGGAACACCGCATTCGCCATACGCGCGAGAATCTTGACCGGCTCCGCGATCTGCGAGAAGAGATCGACAAACAACTCGCACATCTGCAGCGGCAGGCGCGCGGCGCCAAGCGTTACAAGAAACTCAAGGCACAGCAGCGGCGGGTCAGTGCGGAGCTTCTGGCACTGCGCCTGATCGGTCTAAACAAGGTGACGCGTGGCCAGGAGTCGGAACTCCACGAAAGGCAGGTCGTCTTGGATGCCGCTGTCGCTGAGCAGCGTTCTGCAGAAAGCAGGATTGAGAGGCTACGAGTCGATCTCACGGAGCGTAATGACCAGTTCAATGCGGTTCAGGGCAGATACTACAAAGTAGGTGCAGAGATCGCCCGGCTGG
>JAZFPW010000275.1:0-6153 GCA_036444815.1 Gammaproteobacteria bacterium | reverse complement strand
AGCTTGGCGACGATGTCGACGATGTCCCGGCGCAGCAACGGCTCCCCACCGGTAAGCCGCAGCTTCGTAACCCCGAGTTGCATGAAGACGCCCGCCACTCGTTTGAGCTCGCCGGCAGTCAGCCAATGGTGGCGCGGCAGGAATACGTAGTCCTCACCATAAATATCGGCGGGCATGCAATAGGGGCAACGGTAGTTACAGCGATCGATGACGGAGATTCGTAGATCGCGCAGCGGCCGCGACAAGGTATCGGTGACCTCGCCTGACGTATGCCATTGAGTTACCTTGCTCGTCATTCTGCCTACCGTGTTAGTGGGGTCTCGCCAACCGGGCGCTGGAGGCACCCGACATACTAGCTCATCCGGAGTGCGAGGCCCTATCGAATGCCCTTCGGCACGTAGCCGCCCGGGACGCCGTCTCGAGAGTAGACGATCTGCCATAGTTGGTTGCCCCCGGCGCGGAAGCCGCCCGCACACGCGAGAAGGTAATAACGCCACATTCGAAAGAAGCGTTCGCCATAGTCCGCTCGCAACTCGCCCCACGCTCCCTCGAAGTTTTCGTACCAGCACATGAGCGTGCGCTCGTAATCCTGCGGGAAATTGTGCCAGTCTTCGACGTTGAGTCGACCCTCAGCCGCCTTCGAGATCTGCAACGGCGATGGCAACATCCCGTTCGGAAAAATATAACGCGTCAGCCAGGGGTCGGTACGAGCCTGCGAGAACTTGCTGCCGATCGTCTGAAGCAGAAACAAGCCGCCCGGCTCGAGACAGCGCCGTATGACCTCCATGTACTCTCGATAGTTCTTGTGCCCGACATGCTCGAACATGCCTACGGAGAATATCCGGTCGAACCGCTCGTCGAGTTTACGATAGTCCTGTACCCGGATCTCTATCGGCAGATCCTTACACAGTTCACGCCCAGCCACGAGCTGGTCCTCGGAGATCGTGATCCCGGTGCCGGTCACGCCGTACTTCTGGCTGAGATAGTGCAGGGATCCTCCCCAACCGCAGCCGATGTCCAGGACCTTCATGCCGGGTTCCAGTTCGAGCTTGCGGGCGATCAGATCCAGCTTGTGCTCTTGTGCTTCGTCCAGCGTCGCCGCACGCTTCCAGTACGCGCAGCTATAGACCATGCGTTTGTCCAGCATGGCGCGATACAAATTCTGGCCCAAGTCATAATGCTCGTGTCCGACCTGGAACGCCCTCGCCCGACGCTGCAGATTTACGAGCCGCGCCTGCAGCACGAAAAGCAGATATTTGAACGGGCGAATCTGCCGATGGAAGTCTGCACGAAAAGCGCGGCAGATCATCTCGTCTAGTTGCTCGCACTCCCACCAACCGTCCATATACGTCTCCCCGACACCGAGCATGCCTTCGGCGACGACGCGCGCGAACATGTCCTTGTTGAGGACCCGGACGTCCCAAGGGCGATCGCCGCCAATGCGGATGTCCGCGGACGCTAGTAGTGCTTCAACTCGCTGTTGATAACGTTGGGAAGTCATCTGGTTCGGTCTGACGTTCGTGTTGTAGTTGTTAAATGCAATAGTAACAGATGGTTAGGACGACTACCTCCGGGCGAAGGTGTTCACCGTCGGGCCCGGGGTCAGGGCGCAGATTGCTGGCGCTGCGCCTGCTCTAGCGCCTGACGCTCAACCTTGGCCCAGGAGTCGCGCAGGCTGACGGTACGCGTCCAGACCTGCGATCCAGCCTCCGACCCAACTGTATCGACAACGAAATAACCCTGCCGTTCAAACTGAAAGCTCTCCCCCTGAAGTGCGGCACCGAGGGCCGGTTCGAGCACTGCATCGGTCACGATCTCGAGCGAGTCTGCGTTCAGATGCTGCGCG
The DNA here is from genome assembly GCA_036444815.1 of Gammaproteobacteria bacterium. Taxonomy (GTDB): domain Bacteria; phylum Pseudomonadota; class Gammaproteobacteria; order Steroidobacterales; family Rariloculaceae; genus SMWC01. Next base: position 4,307 of record JAZFPW010000275.1, on the reverse strand, counting down.
AAATCGCCATCGCCCTGATCCGGACTCGGGGCCTTGAACAGCCGGTCGTAAAGCCTCAGTTCGGCGCGGGTCGCGTGACCGGCGGAGACCCAGTGAATCGTGCCCTTCACTTTTCTCCGGCTTTGCTCGGAGCCACTCTTGGTCTCGGGGTCATAGCTGCAACGCAACTCGGTCACCTGACCCGAGGCGTCCTTGATGACCGACTCACATTTAATGATGTAGGCGTAACGCAGACGGACCTCACCACCCGGAACGAGCCGGCGGAATTTTCCAGGTGGATCCTCCATGAAGTCATCCCGCTCGATGTAGAGCTCACGGGAGAACGGCACCTGACGGGAACCGAGCTCGGGCCGATTGGGGTGGTTGGAAGCATCAAGCCACTCTTCGTCGCCGTCCGGGTAGTTGTCGATGACGAGTTTGAGCGGCCGGATGACGGCGAAGCGCCGTGGCGCATGCTCGTTCAAATCTTCTCGGACAGAGTTCTCGAGCGATCCAAGTTCGATCACGTTGTCCTTCTTCGTGACGCCGATTCGGTCGATGAAATCCCGGATCGCCACGGGCGTGTAGCCGCGGCGGCGCATGCCGGACAGCGTGGGCATGCGCGGGTCATCCCAGCCATCGACATGCCCCTCGTCGACGAGCCGTTTGAGCTTCCGCTTACTCAGCACCGTGTACATGAGATTCAGGCGCGAGAACTCATACTGCTGCGGATGGTTCGGGACGCCCGACTGCTCTATGAGCCAGTTATAGAGCGGTCGATGGTCTTCGAACTCCAGACTGCAAAGAGAATGGGTGGTTCCCTCCAATGCATCCGAGAGCGTGTGTGCGAAGTCGTACATCGGATAAATGTGCCAACTATCTCCCGTTCTCTGATGAGGCAGGCCGCGGATACGATAGAGCGTCGGATCACGCATATTCATGTTCGGTGACGCCATGTCGATCTTCGCGCGCAGGACATGCTCACCGTCGTCGAAGTCACCACGACGCATGGCCGCGAACAGCGCGAGATTCTCCTCCACCGAGCGCTCTCGATGGGGGCTCGGTCTGCCCGGCTCGGTCAGCGTCCCGCGGTATTCGCGGATCTCCGCCGCGCCGAGGCTGTCTACATACGCCTTTCCCGCCTCGATCAGTTCGACGGCTAACTCGTAGAGTCGCGGAAAATAATCGGAAGCATGGGTCAGTTCGGCCCACTCGAAACCGAGCCAGCGGACGTCTCGCTCGATGGCGTCTACGAACTCGGCGTCTTCCGTCGCGGGATTCGTGTCATCGAAGCGCAAGTAGCACTGACCATCGAACTCGGCCGCAATATTGAACGAGAGGCAGATCGCCTTGGCGTGGCCAATGTGCAGGTAGCCGTTCGGCTCCGGCGGAAATCGCGTCTGCACTCGTCCACCGTGTGCTCCTCGCTCGACATCGGCCGCCACAATCTGGCGAATGAAGTCCGGCCCCCGGGTTGATTTGGTATCCATGAATCGTAATTGTCGTTCATGAGCCGTGCCGCGCACAATTCGGCACCGAGACCGAACTCTGGCAGAAGCGCGTGAGCCGAGGCAGAATGGACAGATGCGTAGACGTTCATTTCTGTACGGCGGACTCGGGGCTTTGGCCGCCTGCACGCAACCCGAGGATACGAGTGAGGTCGCTCCTTCGGATCAGAGGCATCAGTGGCGCATGGTGACCTCCTGGCCGCCGAATTTCCCGGGCCATGGAGTCTCCGCCAGTCGGCTCGCCCGGCGGCTGGGGGAACTGTCGGGCGGGCGTCTCAGCGTCGAAGTCTTCGCCGCGGGTGAACTGGTGCCGGCCTTCGAAGTCCTCGACGCCGTCTCGAGGGGAGCGATTCAGCTAGGTCACAGCGCCCCCATCTACTGGCGAGGCAAGATACCGGCAGCACAACTATTCGGCAGCGTACCGTTCGGCATGACGCCGGACGTGTTCAATGCGTGGCTCTTTCATGGCGGCGGCCTGGAACTCTGGCGGGAGGCCTACGCGCCGCAGAACGTCATCCCGTTTCCGGCCGGCAATACGGGCCCGCAGATGGGCGGCTGGTTCAACCGGGAGATCAACTCCCTCGCGGACCTCAAGGGCCTGAAGATACGAATGCCGGGCCTCGGTGGCGAAGTGATGCAGCGGGCGGGTGCGCTACCGGTCAATCTGCCGGGAGCGGAAATCTTTACCGCGCTGCAGACGGGCGCGATCGACGCGACCGAGTGGGTCGGACCCTACAACGACATGGCGTTCGGCCTGCACCAGGCTGCTCGATACTATTACTACCCCGGCTGGCATGAGCCGTCCGGCCTGTTGGAACTGCTGGTCTCGGCGTCGGCCTACGAATCCCTGTCTCCGGAGCTGCAACACATCGTCGAGACCGCTTGTATCGCGGAGAACAGCTTCCTCCTTGCCGAGTTCAATACGCGCAACCACGAGGCGCTTCAGACATTGATCGAGGAGCATCAGGTCGAGCTCCGGCGCTTTCCCGACGACGTTCTCGAGGCGCTGCAGCGCCATAGCCTCGAGGTCATGGACGAGCTGGCTGCGGACGATCCGATGGTCGCCCGCGTCTATGCGTCTTATCGCAGCTTTCGCGCGAAGATCGACCCCTGGCTCGAGATCTCCACACCGAGCAACGCCCCGTCAGGCACCGCGCGATAGACGAACTTTGGCGTTTTTATAGACGATAGCGTCACGTTCGTGACATTTAGCCGAATTTTTCGGCCTCAACGTCAATTCCGAAAGCAGCAGGCAGGACTCGTGGGGACGCGTCACGGACTAGAAGGCGTATTCCAAACTGTAAACGAAGCTTCTACAGGCGGGTCGCAGCGCCGCATCGTCGCGCACGGGCCACGGCTGATAACGCGAACTCATCAGCGCATCGAGGCTCGCAGCACGAAATATCTCATCGGAGAGCTCTATGAACTCGGGGTTGCGGACTTCGCCGTCAGGATCGACCTCGAAACAGAGCACGACACGCCCTTCTATCGCCTCGCGAATCGCCTGCCTCGGATAGGACGGCGTCGCCGTGACCGCAGTGATGAGCGGAACCAGCATCGCTGATGACGGCTCCTGTTCGTCGGAGAAGATACTGAGGTCGACGTTCTCCCGGGCCTCAGAGCACCACCAGCCACCGAGCAGATTGAGTGTTCGCCACTCGCCGCCAAGCGTCGAGCGGCGCAGGTTCGCCTGGAATTCTCGGCCCGACCGGGAATCCGTGAACGAAAGGAAGTCATTCTCCATCTCCCACCGGGACAGCGGAATCCAGGGACGGGCCTCGTCTTCGCTCGGTTTCGCCATGAGCGTGGACTGGTCCGGCGCGAAGCTCAGCAGCACGCGCTCATCCCCGAGCGCGGGGTTGCCGTAGAAGATGCAATTCCACGTGCCGCGCGGGTCGATAAGCTCATCGTCTGCCGACCCGTTTTCCTGCGCCAGACCGGCGGCAGAGTAAGCCGTCAGCAGCAGCGCCGCCAGAAATTCAGCCCGCATACTGTGCCAGGCGGTCGCGGCGCTCAGTACAACTGCTAGCGGATTCAGGATACCGATCGCTTTCTGAGTTACAGGCATTGCCGAGACGTTGTACACGCTTGCGACCTACGGATGCAATATGCGGGTTGGCGTGCGCGGAACGGAGCCGGCTATTGATGATCCTCTACGATAACCCGCGGACGCAGCCCTACCTCGTTGATCATGCCGCGCAGCTGGATCACCTGCCTGGCATCCGGCCTGATCGCCGCAGCCGAGTCCAGATCGAAAGTAGCCTCCGACAGCATGCCTTTGAGAAAATATGCGTAAGCCCGGTTGGAATAGGCCCGCCAATTTCGGGTACTCATACTCAAGGATTCGTCACAGAACGTTATGGCGACATCGGGTTCGCCTTTTGCCGCATGCGCTGCGCACAGATTGGACAACGCCGCAACGAGATCCGATTGGTTAGGTTGATAGCGCGTCAGGCCCAGGTGTGTCAGGCGGATGCCCTCGTCGTATTGCCCCGTGCGGATTGCGAAGGATCCCGCGGAGAGAAACTCGTTGCCGGCGCCGATGATAGTGCGGTTATCGGCTATCTGGGCCCAGACGTTACTCACTACTAGATAGCCAACAAAACAGACTAAGCAATTGCGGGCCATATTGTCCTCCGCGGCTGCTCAGTATAGCACCGGCGCCGCGCTGCGGACGCCGGTTCTCGCGCCTAGAAACAAGGAGTTAGCCTGTGGCACCATGGACGACCCCGGCGGTTACCGCCCGCCGACGATGGAGAACCTATGACCGAGGTCGCTGACGCCGAACGCTTGATACTCGAACAGATGGCGCCGTTCGGG
>JAZFPW010000274.1:0-2922 GCA_036444815.1 Gammaproteobacteria bacterium | reverse complement strand
CGACGCGTACTCACTCGGATCAGTGCCCGGGCGGAGAACTCCGTTTCGGGGTCCGTACCCAGTCGAGCTTTGGGCGTTAGCCGTCATGTCCAGGCAGGCATCGTGATACGGAATGTAGAGCGCATTTTTACGTGGGTCATAGGCAGTCGACCAGAAGCTTCGGGTGTTGTGATAACAAACGAGACGCCGATCGCCGTCTTCTATAAACATGCTGTCCCGATTGAGCTGAGTGCGTCCAGTCTCGACGTTGATATCGGCGATGTGGAATTCGGGCACATCGTAAGGAAAAGGCATGGCCCACAGGAACTCTCCGGTAGCGCGGTCAAGAAGCCATATTCCTCCGCCCTCTCCCACAGCGACAACGGCATCGCGATTCTCGCCCCTTGGAACTCCCGGGTTGATCCATTTGACAGCTGCGGAGTCGGGCTCGAAGCGCGTCGTCAAAAGTGTCCGCTCATGCAAATGGTCGAGGTCCCAATCGTCCCCGGGACTGTGTTGGTAGTACCAGGAAAGTTCACCGCTCTCGACGTCGAGGGCAACAGTCGAATTGCTGTATAGATCAGCCGGTGCCGAACTCGGAATCGCGTCCGCACTGCCGTGGCGAGACAGTCTGGTGTAGGGCTTCGGATTCGAGATTCCCCAATAAGTGATTTTTCGTACCGGATCGTACGAGCCCGGCAGTCCCCATGAGCTCGCGATTCGCTGATCGAGCGGAAGCTCACCCAACGAGTCCCCATCGCGCGTTCCCGGTGCAGCCGTGTTGTAGAACTTCCAGGCTTCTTCTCCGGTCCGAGCATCGTGGGCCGAGATGAAGCAGCCCACTCGTTGTTCGCATGTCCGGTTGGTAATCACTTTTCCGTCTGCGACCAGCACGCCCCCCGTATGCTGTGTGCCGGAATCGATATCGAAGATCTTCGTCTCCCAGCGGACGTCTCCGGTCCGGGCGTCAAGCGCAACCAAGAAGCCGTCTGGCGCGGGATAGAAGATCAAATCCTCGTAGATGCCGAGATTCTTGGTACGAGCGGTCTCTGCTGTGCCGACGAACTGGACCGCCTCCCCTGGAACATCGCGATAGTATGTCCAGATCTCATCGCCATTGGTCGCATCGACCGCGAGAACACTCGCTCCGGGCTGCACGACATACAGCACGCCGTCATGTACAAGCGGCACGGTCTCCTGCGCGCCTAGAGCCAATCCTCTCGCCCACGCCAAACTGAGCTGGCTCACATTTTCCCGGTTGATCTGCTCCAACGGGCTGAACCGCTGCTGGTCGTAGGTGCGGTTGATCATGAGCCAGTCCGAAGGAGCGGGGTCCAGAAGCATCTGGTCATCAACGAGGCGATACGCATCTTCTTGCGCCAGTGCCTCGAACGCGACCGTGCTGAGTAGTGCGATGCTCAGCTTCGAAATCAGTTTCATGCTTTCCCCCTACGACGTTTCAGAACGTGCATATTATCGCTCAAATCATCTCAGTCTCAGTGTCTGCTTTCGGCTGCCCGAGCCTCGCGAGAGGGTGCCACGACCGTTCTAGTCCCTGGCAAGGGCGTTATGGACTCTCATTCCATAGGCCATGCGTGACAGGTCGCACAAGCGGTATCGGCTGCGCGCGCTTCGTGGCAACTGATACAGCTTGCCATCGACGTCACGCTCGTGGTCATCGCCATCGTATCCAGTTGCGCGACGTTCCCATGACATGCGCCACATTGCACGCCTGCCTCGACATGCGGTTGATGGGCCCAAGTGACCCCGGGAAGGACTCGGTATACTCGTTCCCAAGGAACCGGATGACCAGAGGCTTCGATCTCGGCTAGCTGCATGATCGCGGGCCGGTCTGTGGCGATCGCGTTGTGGCACGACATACAGGTACTGGTCTCAGGAAATCCCATTAGCGCACTTGATTCCGCATTCGCATGACACGTCTCGCAGACCAACCCGAGCGCGAGGTGGGTCCTGTGGCTATAGGGAATCGGCTGCTCCGGCGCGGGGTGCATCGCAACGTTGTCCGGAACCTCCTGATCTGCTCCTGTCTGCTGAGCCCGGGCGCCGAGAGTCAGCACCAATAAGACAGCTGCGCATAACGCGCCCAAGAACATGATGTGCTCACGCCGTAAGCTACGCGTCATAGCTGATCTATCCCCCCCCGTACCTTGTCTTGAGTATTCGCCACAAGTCACCGTCTCTTCGTCGGCTATCCCCGGCGAGTCTGCCGGGCCGCCACTTCCTCGAGCGTCTTGCCGTCGTCCTCGAGAATCATGGCGGCTACAGCTCGACCGGGGCGACCCGTGACTGAGCCACCACCCTCAGTGCAACCGCCGGTCTGATATAGACCCGGGATCGGCAAGCGGTACGGCGAAAAATTGTCAAACGTTCTGAGGCGTTGATGCACGCTCCCTCGCCACATGGCCGGGTTCATCCGCTCGATATCAAGCGGGCTCATGAGAACCTTCGCAAGAACGTTGTCTTTCGTCAGGTTGGTCGTATGACGCATGTAATGCGTCAGCAGTTGATCGGCAACCTGCTCTTTGATCACGTCCCAACGCTCCGGGCCCTCCTTGAGCGCATACGGCATGGTTCCTTCAATCTTGACCGAACCGAAGCCCGCCGGCGCTCGAGTCGGATCGACGTTTGAGGGGTGCACAATCTGCAGAGGATAGTCGTCGATATTCAGTTCACCCCGCGCCTGGTCGAGGTTCAACATGAAGATGCTCTCGGGGCGCTGAAGGATGGCGGCCTCGCAAGGTGCAATTGTTCCCCCCTCCGAAGACGCATATCTCGGGGACTCCGAGAGCGCGAAGTGGAACGCGAACATGGCGTGTTCTGGCTGCCAAATATCTACAATGTCGAGCAGCTCCTCGCCCCACAGCTCGCGAGGCGCCATCTCGAGAAGATGTTTGATATGTATCGTGGATACGACGCCCTTTC
>JAZFPW010000273.1:0-3049 GCA_036444815.1 Gammaproteobacteria bacterium | reverse complement strand
GAATATGCGGCTAGCTTCAGGATCGGCAGGACCGGCATCGAGCGAAGTTACGAACCAGTTCTGCACGGGGCGGTCGGCTACCGCCAACAGGTCGTCAATGCGCCAGGGCGCGTGCTGTTCGATCCGGCCGCCGCTACGGGTTTGGCAGGCGTCGGCACTCCGCTGGTCGGGCTGGAGACCAAGTGGCCGGTGCCCGGCAACAACCTGATTTTGGCGTTGGACATCCGCTTGCAGCTAGCCGCTGAGGAAGCGATGGAAGGCGTGCGCGGCGCAGCGATTGCGCTCGATCCGGCGAACGGCGACGTTCTAGCGCTCGTCAGCGCCCCGTCTTTCGATCTGAACCGACTTCCGACGGGCCTCAGTCAGGCGGATTTTCGCGCGCTGAATACCGATCCGGACAAACCGTTGTTCAATCGTGCGCTCGCCGGGACCTATCCGCCCGGCTCGGTCGTCAAGCCCTTTCTCGCTCTGGCAGCGTTGGACTACGGTGTCGTAGACCCCGATCATCAAATCATGTGTCCCGGCTATTATGTGCTGCCGGGCCAGTCGCATCGTTACCGCGACTGGAGACCGGAGGGGCATGGCCTCATGAATCTGTATCGGGCGACCGTCGAGTCCTGCGACGTCTACTTTTACCAGCTCGCGGTCAGGCTGGAAATCGACGCCATCGATCGGTTCCTCCGGTCGTTCGGCTTTGGGGGCGCGACAGGCCTGGACATCGGTGGTGAAGCCGGCGGCGTCGTCCCGTCTCGGGAGTGGAAGCGCAGCGCATTCGCTCGCCGCGAGGACCAGATCTGGTTCCCGGGAGAGACGGTGATCACGGGTATCGGGCAGGGCTTCACGCTGGTCACTCCGCTGCAGCTTGCGCACGCGAACGCCACGTTGGCGACGCGCGGCATACGTTTCCAGCCACGTCTGGTCATCGGCGTCGAAGACGGCATGAACGGACAGGTCACGATGCTGGAGCCACAGGCTCAGCCGACAATAGACATCGATGATGCTGATTGGCAGCGCGTCCACAACGCGATGCTCGGCGTCATTGAGGACGTGCGTGGCTCGGCGCACCAGGCGATGCAGGGAACAGCCTACCGCGTCGCAGCGAAGACGGGTACGGCGCAGGTCTTCTCGCTCGCGGAGGATGAGGAATACGACGCGGAGACTGTCGAGGAGCATCTCAGGGACCACGGCCTGTTCCTCGCGTATGCACCGGCCGAGGCGCCGAGCATCTCGGTCATCGTCGTCGTGGAGAATCGCGGCGGCGGCAGTCTGACGGCGGCGCCCGTCGCGCGGCGGATCCTCGATGTCTACTTCGAAGGGGCAGACTATGTCGCTCGGTAGTTTTGAGACGGGCGCGCGTCCGGCGCTCTTCCTCAGGCCGTTCCGCGTGCGCCATCTCGTCATCGATGTGCCGCTCCTGGTCACCCTGCTGGCCGTCATTGGCGTCGGTTTCGTCGTGCTCTACAGCGCAGTCGGGGGCGATACGTCGCTGGTGATGCGTCAGGGCGTCCGTTTCCTCGTGGCGCTCTCCGTGTTCGTGCTCGTCGCACAGATTCCGCCCCGTCTCTTCCGGCTATGGACGCCACGGATCTTCTTCTTCGGCATGGCGTTGTTGGTCCTCGTGATCGTGATCGGCCAGGTGGGACAGGGGGCTCAGCGCTGGCTAGACCTCGGTTTCGTGAGTTTTCAGCCCTCCGAGCTATTAAAGTTGGCCGTGCCGATGATGGTCGCATGGTACATGCATGAGAAAAGGTTGCCGCCGACATTCACTGAGTTACTGGTATTGATGCTCATTATCTTGACGCCGACGCTGTTGATCGCTTGGCAGCCGGACCTGGGCACGGCGATTCTGGTCGTCGTCGCCGGCAGTCTTACCGTATTGCTCGCGGGCGTGAGTGTCAGAATGATCTCGTTGATAGCTCTAGTGGGGCTGGGTTCGGCGCCGTTGCTCTGGCATTTCATGCGGGACTATCAGCGTGCCCGGGTGGTGACGTTCCTGAATCCGGAGTCCGATCCCCTGGGCGCGGGCTACAACATCATCCAATCGAAAATCGCCCTCGGTTCCGGCGGCTTATTCGGCAAAGGCTGGCTGAATGGGACCCAGGCGCACTTGGAATTCCTGCCCGAGCGCAGCACGGATTTTATCTTCGCGGTCATGGGAGAGGAGTTTGGGTTGCTGGGGCTGCTGTTGCTGCTGGCGCTGTATCTGACTCTCGTCGGACGGGGTCTCTTCATCGCGGCCCAGGCCCGAGACACCTACTCACGGTTACTCGCCGGCGCATTGAGCCTGACGTTTTTTTTCTATGTATTCGTCAATGCCGGCATGGTCTGTGGCTTGCTGCCGATCGTCGGTGTGCCGTTGCCGCTCGTGAGCGCAGGCGGCACATCGATGGTCACGTTGATGGCTGGCTTCGGTATTCTCGTGGCGATTCGGGGTAACAGGCAGTCATTGGCACCATGAGCGGAGTCGGCCGACAGTTGATCCTGGCGTTGACACTGGCGTCAGCAACCGGCGCCGTCGGTGCCGTCGACGTGGATCAAGACGCCGTAGCCGCTGCACGGTCAGCTTTCATCGACTATATGGCGACGACCCACGAGTTCGATCGCGAGATGCTCGTCCGGACGCTCGGAGAAGCGGTAATCGTCGATCGAGTGCTCGAGGCTATCTCACGCCCCGCCGAACGAGTAATGCCCTGGTACGAGTATCGTGCATTGTTCCTGTCGTCGGCCCGGATTGAAGCCGGGGCGAAGTTCTGGCTCGCCCACGAAGACGAACTTCGTGCGGCAAGTATCGAATACGGAGTCGCTACCGAGATGTTGGTCGCGATTCTCGGTATAGAAACATTCTACGGCGAACGTACCGGTACCTATCGGGTTCTGGACTCCCTCAGTACTCTGGCATTCGCGTATCCACCCCGGTCGACCTTCTTTACCTCCGAGTTGGAGGCGTACCTGCTACTGGCTCGGGAAGAGGGCATCGATCCGCTCGATACCCGCGGGTCGTATGCGGGCGCCATGGGCGCTGGGCAATTTATCTCTTCGAGTTTTCGTG
>JAZFPW010000272.1:0-2389 GCA_036444815.1 Gammaproteobacteria bacterium | reverse complement strand
CACCGTCAAGATCGGCGTCGTCGCCCAGCTCATCTCGCGCAAGGGCCACGAGCAACTCTTCAGCGTTCTGCCCGAGCTCATCGCGGCGCACCCCAACGTGGAGGTGCTGTGTTTCGGGCAGGGGCCGTTGCAGCGCGAGTTGCAGGACCAGATCCGGAACCTGGCGCTCACGGACCACGTCAGGCTCGTGGGCTTCAGGGACGACCTGACCGAGCTCCTGCCGGAGCTGGATTGCCTGGTCCATCCGGCGCAGCGGGAGGGTCTCGGCGTCGCGGTCCTGGAGGCCATGAGTTGTGGAGTCCCGGTAGTGATCACTGCCGTGGGCGGCCTGGTCGATATCGTCGAGCATGACGTCAATGGCCTGCTCGTGGCTCCCGACGATGACCGAGCCTTATCGGCTGCGTTGCGACGCATCGTGCAGCAGCGCGCGCTGCGACGTCGTCTCGGCGCGGCTGGGCGCCAGCGAATCGAGGAGGCGTTTTCCGTTGACGCGATGACGAAAGGTAACCTGGCGGTCTACCGTCAGGTGTTGAAGGGCGACGATGACGGTAGCTGACGGTGAGCTTGTGCGTCTTGCGACGGATCTTGGCACGGCGCTCGTCGCGCGGCGCTGGCACGTCGCCTGCGCTGAATCCTGTACGGGCGGCTGGATCGCGAAAGCGCTGACCGACATCCCCGGCAGTTCGGCCTGGTTCGGCTGGGGCTTCGTGGCCTACGACGACCAGGCCAAGGTCAAGGCGCTCGGCGTAGAGGAGGACCTGCTGGACGAGTACGGGGCCGTCAGCGAGCCGGTCGTACGCGCGCTGGCGGAGGGCGTCAAACGGATCAGCGGCGCAGAGGTCTCGGTCGCCGTCAGCGGTGTCGCCGGCCCGGCCGGCGGCACGGACGACAAACCGGTCGGCACGGTCTGGTTCGCGTGGAGCGGTCCCGCCGGAACGCAGGCGCAAGTCCATCGCTTCTCGGGCGACCGCGAGGCGATCCGTCATGACAGCGTCGCGCACGCGTTGCAAGGGCTGCTGGCGCTGCTGACACCGCGATAGCCGTGCCGGCCCGTCAATTGCGCTCGGTACGGGATAACACAGAGCCAGAACGGCGGCGGCGTGTGTTCTTCGCGTTGTGGCCGGACGAGGACGTGCGCGAGGCACTCGTCAGCGCGAGTCAGGCCGCCGTCCATCGCTCGGCAGGCCGTGCGACGCCGCGAGCGAACCTGCACGTGACACTCGCGTTCCTCGGTGCCGTCGGCGAGGCGGACCTGGCACGGGTGCGGCAGATCTCGCCACCGCCGGTCGAGCGATTCGCGCTGTCTATCGACACGCTGGGATTCCGGAAGCGCGCTCGGCTGCTGTGGGCCGCGCCGGAGACCGTGCCGCCGGCGCTGCTCGAGTTGGAGTCGTCGCTGTGGAGCGAGCTCGCCGAGCTCGAGATACGCAGGGAGCATCGCGCGTATCTGCCGCATGTCACGCTGGCGCGTCGGGCGCGCCACGTCAGCGACACGCTGACGCCGGTGCACTGGCCTGTGCCGGGGTTCGTGCTGGTCGAATCGACGCCCGGCCCGCGCAGTTCGGTCTATCGGATCCTCGAGACCTGGCCCCTGAAATGACGTCAATACGCGGAAAATCTGTCCTGTCACGGGGGCGATTATGTGAAATAATTGGACCCTCAGTAGCCCCCCTCGCACCGACTCAAGCCAGGAAAAACGTATGGATGACAACCGCAAAAAGGCACTCGCGGCCGCATTGACGCAGATCGAAAAGCAGTTTGGCAAGGGCTCCGTCATGCGCCTCGGCGACTCGATCGCCATTCGCGATATCGACGTGGTCTCGACGGGCTCGTTGGGTCTGGACGTGGCCTTAGGCATCGGCGGCCTGCCCAGGGGACGCGTGGTCGAGATCTACGGCCCGGAAGCTTCCGGTAAGACGACGCTGACGCTGCAGGTCGTAGCGGAGGTGCAAAAACAAGGGGGCACCGCGGCGTTCGTCGATGCGGAACACGCGCTCGACCCCGCTTACGCGAAGCGGCTTGGTGTCAAAGTGGACGAATTGCTGATCTCTCAGCCCGACACCGGCGAGCAGGCGCTGGAGATTACCGACATGCTGATCCGCTCCGGCGCGATTGACGTGATCGTCATCGATTCCGTCGCGGCGTTGACGCCCAAAGCCGAGATCGAAGGCGAGATGGGGGCCTCGCACGTGGGCCTTCAGGCACGCCTGATGTCTCAGGCATTGCGAAAACTCACCGCCAATATCACACGTTCCAATTGCATGGTGATCTTCATCAACCAGATACGCATGAAGATCGGTGTGATGTTCGGCAGCCCGGAGACGACGACCGGTGGCAACGCGCTGAAGTTCTATGCTTCGGTCAGGCTCGATATTCGTCGCATCGGGGC
>JAZFPW010000271.1:0-2777 GCA_036444815.1 Gammaproteobacteria bacterium | reverse complement strand
ACGAAGGGCTCCAGTGCGGCGATAACGGCCGCGTCGGGGAAGGTGTATTTCTCCATCTCTCGACAAGAGACACACCAGTCCGCGCTGAAATCGAATAGCACGGGGGCACCCGCGGCGCGGGCTTCGGTTAGGGCGACCTGTAATTCAGCGACGGACTCCACGGGTTCGAACGCGAGGTGCCCGGTGGAGAGGTCTTGCGATGATCCTGCGAGGAAGCTGCCACGCGGGATCGGCTCGAGTGGATCGTCGCCGCCAAGCGTCACGCCGACGAGCATCAAGGCGCCGTAGATACAAGCCATCACGCCGAGTCCCTTGCCCAGGCGCCTGATGGCCGGTGCGGTCTCGGGCAGAGGCTCGAAAGCGCCGAGAAAGACACCGGTCAAGAACACCAGCAAGGCCCACAGCAATAGCGTGAGACTACCCGGCAGTACTCGCTCCATCAGCCAGATCGCGAGACCCAGCATCATGACGCCGAAGCTCGCCTTCACGGTGTCCATCCACGCTCCGGCTTTCGGCAGCAGCTTCCCGGCGGACGCGCCGACCAGTAATAACGGGGAACCCATACCAAGGCTTAGCGCGAACAGAGCCCCGGCTCCGCGGACGACGTCACCGCTCTGGCCGATAACCGCCAGCGTGGCGACGAGCGGAGGCGCGACACAGGCCGTCACGATCAACGCCGAGAGCGCGCCGATGATGGCCGTACCGACGAAAGTACCGGTCCGCTGGTTGTTCGACATGTTGGCCAGGCGCGTCTGGATTGCGCTCGGCATTTGCAGTTCGAACATGCCGAACATGCTGAGTGCTAGACCGACGAAGAGTGCGGCGAACAACGTCAGGAGCCACGGTTCTTGAAATGCCGCCTGCAGTTGTGAGCCAGCCGTAGCGGCGAGTGCGCCGCCGATCGTGTAAGTCACGGCCATACCCATCACATAGGACAATGACAGGGCGAACCCGCGCCCGGTCGTCACGTTATCGCCTTGCCCGGCGATGATGCCGGACAGGATCGGTACCATCGGCAGCACGCACGGCGTGAAGGCCAGCAGCAGGCCGAGGCCGTAGAAGGTGCCCAGGACCAGCCACCAGGAATTGTAGAGGACCAGCGACGCGAGGCGATCCTGCTCGGAGATGAACGCCGAGCCCGTGCCATCGACGGCGCCTGCGAACGTGCCGGACGCGGGAAGGTCGAGGGCGACGGACTGGGCGATGACCGGATAGCAGATGCTATCGGCCTTGCAGCCCTGAAGCGTCGCGTCGATCACGACTTCGATAGCGTCAGGCGTCGCTCTGGAGAACGGCAGCTCCGCCTCGACGTAGTTGTGGAAGACCTCCACGTCGCCGAAATACACATCGTAGTGCGGCTCACCCGCGGGGATTCGGGCGGCTCCGAGTTGAATCGCGCTGTCCGTGTTGAACGCGAATTTGTCGCGGTAAAGGTAGTAACCGGGCTCGATGCGCCAGCTCAGTGTGATCTGATTGGCGCCGTCGACACGACCGTCCAAGATGAACGCTTGGTCCGCTGGCAATAGTTCCGAGTCCGAGGTGCCGGAGAACAACGAGCTGAACAGTGATTCTCGACCGCCATCGCCCTCCGGTAGAGAGACATTGCTGGTCCATCGCTGCGGGGGATAACACAGGCCGATATCGGCGCAGCCCTGGGCCGTGAGCTGGAAGTCCATCTCGTCGACTTCGGTGGAACGCCGATACGGAATTCGGACCTGGAATTGACCGCGATAGGTCTCGACTACGCCGAAGAACTCGTCTTCGTGAATCTCGCCAATGGGAAGAATCGGTGCGCCTAATGTCACGGCACCTGTCTGGCTCGCAAACGCGAACCGCTCCCGGTAAAGGTAATAGCCGTCTTGAACGTCGAAGTTCAGTAGTAGTTGGTCTGACGACGCCTCGATCGTGTACGGAAACGCCTGTTCGGGCGGCAAGACCTCCTGCGCCACCGCGGCCACGCAGCCCACGAGGCCTGGGATCACGACCAGCAGTTTTCTTGTCAAGCTATACCGGAACCGCATTCATTACTCCTCAGGGCCGACGGCCGCCGCGAGCCACTTAAGATAATCCGAAGAACCGCCATGAACAGGGACCGCCAAAATCTCCGGTAGTTCATAACTCGTCTGCGTTCGGATGGCCGTCTCGAGTGCCTCGAACCGGTCTCGTGTGGTTTTAATCAGCACGAGCACCTCTCGATCATGCTGTAGCTTCGATTCCCAGCGGTAAGTCGACACTATACCCTCAAGCCTGCTGACGCACGCCGCGAGGCGCTGCTCGACGAGCGTCTTAGCGAGAGCGTCGGCCTCCTGGACGTTGCCGCAGGTCGTCAATACCAGCAGGGCTTCCGGGCTCACGTGACGTCTGCGCCTGGGCTGATGAGGCTGGCAAGCATAGCCGGGTCAGTGGGCTTTTGTCATCGTGATCGATCCCAACCCCTTGAAATCTGGCGATTCGGCACTATCATTAGCACTCGACTAAGCCGAGTGCTAATCTCAAACTGGCCGTCGTGTGAAATTTTCCATTAAATCATAGACTTGGAGAGGGAGACCTACCAATGAAAATTCGTCCCTTACACGATCGCGTCATTATCCGGCGCACGGAGGAAGAGCGGACCTCCCCCGGGGGCATCGTAATACCCGATACGGCGACGGAGAAGCCGATCAAAGGCGAAGTCATCGCCGTAGGCAATGGCAAGGTGCTGGACAGTGGCGAGACGCGGGCCCTGGACCTCAAAGCAGGTGACAAGGTCCTGTTCGGTAAGTACTCCGGCACAGAGG
>JAZFPW010000270.1:0-5397 GCA_036444815.1 Gammaproteobacteria bacterium | reverse complement strand
GTCGCTGAGCAGCGTTCTGCAGAAAGCAGGATTGAGAGGCTACGAGTCGATCTCACGGAGCGTAATGACCAGTTCAATGCGGTTCAGGGCAGATACTACAAAGTAGGTGCAGAGATCGCCCGGCTGGAGCAGTCGATCAAGCACCGAAAAGAGCTCAGTCAACGCCAGAGAGAGGACTTCGAGACGACTGATGAGCAGCTGAAGGAGATCAGCTCGCATATCGCGAATGATCTAACCGAGATCGACGAGTTCGAGCGCCTGCTGCAGGAACTCAATCCGGGTCTAGAACAGGCACACCTGAGTCAGCAGGCGTCCGAGGAGGCGTTCAGGCAAGCGGAGGAGGCGACAGAACGTTGGCGGGAGGACTGGGAGCGGGTCACCGGCGAAATCGCCGAGACCGAGCGTTCGATGGAGGTAGAGCAGGCCAGAATCGAGCAGCTCTCGACCCAGCGGCAGCGGTTGGAGCGGGACACCGAGAAGCTTGGTGCCGAGCGTACCGCGTTGAGCACGGCCGAGCTTGAACAGCACTTGGAGCAACTGGTTAGCGATGACGAGACACTGAAGGCTGCGTGTGACGAAGCCACCCGCGTCTCGGAGTCCATATGGCACGAAATCCAGACGCTTCGAGAGCGTAATCAAGAAGTCTCGGCCCAGCTGGACCAGACGCGTAGCAAGCTCCAGAAAGACCATGGCAGATTGACGTCTCTAGAGGCGCTGCAGGAAGCGGCGCTGGGCAAAGTCTCGGCGCAAGTGACTGGATGGCTGGAGGCCCAGCAGCTTGGCTCCAAACCTCGCCTCGCACAGAACCTGGAGGTCACACCGGGTTGGGAGCGTGCCGTGGAGACTGTCTTGGGTGCCTATCTGCAAGCAATCTGTGTTGATAGCATCGACGCTGTTGCGGCCAGCCTCGCCGATCTGTCGGAAGGTGGCTTAACACTGCTCAGTGCTGCGGCGACGAAACAGAAAGCCGACGCTAATTCAAATATGCTCAGCGCGTACGTAGACGGGCCCGGTGTCGATCACCTGCTCGACGGGGTCCATGTAGCCGAGTCTCTGCAGGTAGCACTCGGGATGCGGAAGAACTTGTCCGAACGTGACTCCGTCATTACCCGGGATGGTATTTGGCTTGGCCCGGGCTGGCTTAGAATCAATCGAAGCGATGACCCGCAGGTGGGC
Organism: Gammaproteobacteria bacterium; assembly: GCA_036444815.1. Taxonomy (GTDB): domain Bacteria; phylum Pseudomonadota; class Gammaproteobacteria; order Steroidobacterales; family Rariloculaceae; genus SMWC01. The sequence continues at coordinate 4,221 of JAZFPW010000270.1, read as the reverse complement.
GTGTTAGCGCGCGGAGACGAGATCAAACAGCTGCAGATCGACGTGAGCTCTGGCGACCGCCAGGTCGCGGAGATCGAAACATCACTGACGGAAATCCGATCACAATTGGAGCAACTCGAACAGACCGGGGCACAAGCACTGACCGATACCAACGAACGTCAGCAACGCTACGCCGAGACCAAGACTGAACTTGGGATGAGTCGGACGAGATTGGAGCAGGAACGAGCGCGGGTAGCGACCTTGAGTCGTGATATGACGGAGCTTGACGCCGAAGTGCGATCTCTCTCCGGTGCCCTCGAGGATAGCGATACGCGTTCAGCAACGGCGACCGAGCGTCACGACGAGTTGGAGCTTGATCAGGAGCGACTCGAACAGACTCGCGCGCACCACCTGGAACGCCTGGCAGAAGCGCGCGAGCGGGCTGAGGAAGATCGTGAACTCGCTCAGGATATGGCGATAAAAATTGAGTCCCGACGCAGTTTTAAAGAATCTGCCACGGTGGCACTGGAAAGAGTTCGCGTTCAACAGGAGCATCTGTTGACACGCCGCCAAGAATTGGAAACTCAGCTTGAAGAAGCCAAGGCGCCGCTCGAAGAGGAAGAACGCTCCCTCGTCGAGCAGCTTGATGGGCGGCTGAACGTAGAGGCGGATCTCTCAGCCGCGCGACAGTCGATGGAAATGGTCGATGCTGAACTCAGGGACGTTGAGCAGGAAAGGGTAGACAAGGAACAACTGGTTAATACGGCGCGAGAGAGTTTGGACGACAGTCGCCTGGCCGTTCGTGAGACTCAGGTTCGAAGTGAGACGGTTGGGGAACAGTTCGCACAGACCGATTTCGACCTTGATGTCATCAATGCAGAGCTCCCGGAAGAGGCAACGTCTGAGCTTTGGGAGGAGACGTCCGAAAAGCTCGAGCATCGCATCCAGCGGCTAGGCGATACTAACCTGGCTGCGATCGATGAATTCCAAGAGCAATCGGAACGTAAAGAGTACTTGGACGCGCAGTTCACCGATCTCAGCGATGCGTTGGAGACGCTAGAGAAGGCCATTCGAAAGATTGATCGCGAGACGAGGACTCGCTTTAAAGACACTTTCGAACAGGCAAACGTCGGGCTTGGGCGACTGTTCCCGCGGCTGTTCGGCGGTGGGCAGGCGTTTCTGGCCTTGGACGGCGATGACCTTCTGAGTTCCGGCGTAACCGTCATGGCGCGTCCGCCGGGCAAACGGATCAGCACCATCCACCTGATGTCTGGTGGAGAGAAGGCATTGACTGCGGTCGCACTCGTGTTCGCGATCTTTGAGTTGAACCCGGCGCCGTTCTGTCTTCTGGACGAGGTGGACGCACCGTTGGACGATTCTAACGTCAGCCGTTTCTCAGACATCGTCAAGGAAATGTCTGAGCGGGTTCAATTTGTTCTTATCACGCACAACAAAACAACTATGGAGTGCATGCATCAGCTTATCGGCGTAACGATGAGTGAGCCAGGCGTGTCTCGATTGGTGGCCGTCGATATAGACGAGGCGGTCCAGCTTGCGGCGATGTGAGCGCGATGGCCATGTGGGAATTGCGCTGGATTCTTCTTGGTATGGGTGCTCTATTCATTGCCGGGGTCTACATATGGAGCCGTAAACCGTCCGTTAGCTTCTTCCGGACGGGCCCTGACAAGGTAGAGCGAGCCGAGCCCTCTCTCTCAGAGATCGATGTCACAGATCCCCTGAACGAGAGGGACGCGCCCGGAGACACCGAGACTCCCCTGCGGCGCACGCAACCTGGAGACACCGATAAGGTAGTGACGCTGCGATTCATCGGCCGAGAGCAGACAGGACTTAGCGGTGAGCAAGCGGTATTCGCTCTGAGAGCGGCGGGGCTCGTGCACGGCAAGTACGGTATTTTTCACTATCTACCGGGACAAGAATCCGATGAGCCATTCTTCAGCGTCGCCAATCTGACGGAGCCCGGATCGTTCGAGGTTACAAATTTCAAGGACACGACGATTCCCGGCATGAGCTTTTTTATGATGCTACGTGGGCCCGGCGATCCTGTCGTTCGTTTTGATGCAATGGTTCAGACCGCCCGCGCGTTGACGCAGGAACTAAATGCCGAACTCTTCGATGAACGAGGCAGTTCTTGGAGTATTCAAAGAGAGCGGTTTATCCGCGAGGAAATTATCGAATACCGCCATCAGCTGACCCAAGCCTGACGTTACACACATGGGTACGAGTTCCGCAGTCGTCCGCAAAAGACTGATCGAGCTACGGGAGACGATAGCTCAACACGATTTCGCCTATTTCGTTCTCGATGATCCGATTGTTCCGGACGCCGAATACGATCGTATCGCGCGTCAGCTGAGAGAGCTCGAAGGCGATCACCCGGAACTCGTGACCGCTGACTCGCCCACCCAACGAGTCGGCATCAAGCCGATCGGTGAATTCAGCGAAGTTCGCCATCAAGTCCCGATGCTGTCGTTGGATAACGCGTTCAATGAGGAAGCGTTACTGGAGTTCGATCGCCGAGTCCGGGAGAGGTTGAAGGCGTCGGACATCGATGCTCAGGTGGTCGAATACGTCGCCGAACCGAAACTCGATGGCGTGGCCGTGAGTCTGCGGTATGAAGACGGCAGGCTCGTGCTCGCTGCGACGCGGGGTGACGGACGTAGCGGGGAAGACGTTACTCACAATGTGAGAACCATATCGGCGGTGCCGCTTCGATTGCGAGGTACAGCGATTCCACCGGTGTTGGAGGCTCGTGGCGAAGTCTTCATGCCGAAGGCCGGATTTCTTGCCTACAATCAACGGGCGTTGGAGACGGGCGAGAAACCGTTCGTGAACCCTCGCAATGCAGCCGCAGGCAGCCTCCGGCAGCTTGATCCCACGATAACGGCCCAGAGGCCCTTAGACATTTTCTTCTATGCGGTGGGCGACCATGAAGGCTGGGCGACTCCGCGAACGCATAGTGGCATTCTTGCGCGGCTGAGGGAGTTTGGGCTCAAAGTCAGTCCAGAATGGCAAAAGCTAGAGGGAATTCTGGGCTGTTTGTCCTATTACGCCAGTATCGGGTCAAAAAGGGACGATTTACCCTACGAAATCGATGGAGTCGTTTACAAGGTAAATGATCTTCACTGGCAAACGACGCTAGGATTCGTCTCCAGAGCGCCTAGGTGGGCGATTGCGCACAAATTCCCGGCCCAGGAGGAGCTGACCGTTGTCCAGAATATCGAGTTTCAAGTCGGCCGAACCGGAGCGATAACGCCCGTGGCCCGCCTGGAGCCAATCTTCGTCGGTGGCGCCACGGTCAGTAACGCCACGCTCCACAACATTGATGAGTTGACCCGGAAGGATGTACGGGTCGGAGATACGGTCATCGTGAGACGCGCGGGCGATGTCATTCCCGAGATCGTAAAAGTCGTCAAGGAGTGGCGTCCTGCCAAAGCGCGTCGGGTACGTCTTCCGAAGCGGTGTCCGATCTGTAAATCCGAGGTCATTCGAGCGGAAGGGGAGGCGGTCTCTCGATGTATCGGCGGACTGTTTTGTCCGGCCCAGCGAAAGGAAGCGATTCGACATTTCTCTTCCCGAGCGGCTATGGATATCGAGGGGCTCGGGTCGAAACTGATCGACCAACTGGTCGCGCGCCATCTTGTGAATCATCCGGCCGACCTTTACCGGCTCACCGCCGAGCAGCTCGAGGAGCTCGAGCGAATGGGACCGAAGTCGGCGAAAAATCTTCTAGCGGCTTTGGAGAATAGCAAGTCGACTACGTTTAACCGGTTCCTCTATGCACTAGGGATTCGAGAAGTAGGGGAGGCAACCGCGTTCGCGCTCGCGGATAGCTTCGCAGATCTCAGTCAACTGATGGAAGCCGACGAAGAGCGATTGCAGCTTGTTCCCGACGTTGGCCCGATCGTTGCGTCCCATGTTCGTGCCTTCTTCCGTGAAAAACACAACCGGGAAGTAATTCGTCAGCTGCTGGCCAGTGGCATAGACTGGCCCGTCAATACAACGACCACCGTGGTCGACTCACCCATGGCCGGCAAAAGGGTTGTTCTGACCGGAACGCTAGCTTCTATGACACGAGATGAAGCCAAGGCGCGCTTGATTTCTCTCGGCGCCAAAGTGACAAGCAGCGTATCGAAGACAACCGACATCGTCATAGTCGGGGAGAACCCTGGCTCAAAGTCTACGAAAGCTGCCGCCCTAGGTGTTACGATCTGGGAAGAGCGGGAT
>JAZFPW010000269.1:0-2462 GCA_036444815.1 Gammaproteobacteria bacterium | reverse complement strand
TGGATGGAACAGGAGCAGGAGCGCGGAATCACCATTACCTCTGCGGCGACCACCTGTTTCTGGACGGGGATGGACCAAAGCCTGCCCGAGCATCGCATCAATATCATCGACACACCGGGTCACGTAGATTTTACGATTGAGGTGGAACGCAGCCTCCGAGTGCTGGATGGCGCGCTCGCGGTATTCTGCTCGGTCGGCGGCGTAGAGCCGCAATCGGAGACGGTCTGGCGTCAGGCCAACAAGTACGGCGTACCGCGTATGGCGTTCATCAACAAGATGGATCGGGCCGGCGCCGACTATTTTCGTGTCGTGTCGCAGATTGAGGAGCGCTTGAAAGGGACACCGGTTTTGATACAGATCCCCATAGGTGCCGAGGGCGACTTTAAAGGCGTCGTCGATCTCGTGAAGATGAAAGCCATCACCTGGGACGATTCGACTCAGGGCACTCGATTTGAGGAGGGGGAGATTCCGGAGAATCTCGTCGCGCTGGCAACCGAGTGGCGGGAGAAACTCATCGAGGCCGCCGCGGAAGGTGAAGATCAACTCCTTGAGCAATATATTGAGAAGGGGACGCTTAATGACGAGCAGATAAAGCGCGGTCTGCGATTGCGGTGCGTCGCCGGAGACGTCACGCCGGTACTATGTGGCTCAGCTTTCAAGAACAAGGGCGTTCAGGCTGTCTTGGACGCCGTCATCGACTACCTGCCTTCGCCGGAGGATCGTCCACCGATAAGGGGTGTTCTGGAGGATGACTCGGAGGCCGAGCGACCTTCCTCCGACGATGCGCCTTTCGCAGCGCTCGCATTCAAGATTGCGACGGATCCTTTTGTCGGGAACTTGACATTCTTCCGCGTGTATTCCGGAGTCTTGAAGTCCGGAGATACGGTTTATAACCCGGTCAAACGAAAACGCGAGCGGATAGGCCGAATATTGCAGATGCACTCTAACGAACGCGAGGAGTTGAAGGAAGTCCGCGCCGGCGACATTGCGGCGGCCGTGGGTCTAAAGGATGTCATGACGGGTGACAGCCTCACCGATCCTAAGGAGCCCATCCGGTTGGAACGCATGGAGTTCCCGGAACCGGTTATCTCTGTCGCAGTCGAGCCGAAGACGAAGGCAGATCAGGAACGGATGGGTATGGCACTGCATAAGCTCGCCAAGGAGGATCCGTCGTTTCGTGTGCACACGGACGAGGAATCCGCGCAGACTATTATCTCCGGTATGGGCGAGCTTCATCTGGAAATCATCGTCGATCGGATGCAGCGCGAGTTCAACGTCGAGGCCAACGTCGGCAAGCCTCAAGTAGCGTATCGAGAGACGATACGTACCCGGGTCGAACAGGAAGGAAAATTTGTTCGACAGACCGGCGGTCGCGGACAGTACGGGCATGTCTATCTTCGAATCGAGCCTCTGCCGCCGGGTTCAGGTTATGAGTTCGTCAACGCGATCGTAGGCGGCGCCGTGCCGAGGGAGTACATATCGGCTGTAAATAAGGGTATCCAGGAGCAGATGGGAAACGGCGTCATCGCGGGCTATCCCGTCCTGGATTGCAGAGTCACGTTATATGATGGCTCCTACCACGATGTGGATTCCAGCGAAGTCGCGTTCAAGATTGCGGGTTCCATGGCCTTCAAGGACGGCGCGGCGAAAGCCAATCCGGTCCTCCTGGAACCGACGATGAAGGTCGAAGTCGTTACACCGGAAGACTATATGGGCGATGTCAATGGCGACCTGAGCCGGCGTCGGGGCGTGCTCCAGGGCCTCGAGGATGCGCCGGCAGGAAAGATTATCCGTGCCGAGGTGCCATTGGCCGAGATGTTCGACTACGCGACAGATCTACGTTCGATGAGTCAAGGCCGCGCGACGTATACAATGGAGTTCGGTCAGTACTCCCAGGTGCCCGCCAGCGTTGCTGAGCCCATAATCAAGAATAGAACCTAGAGGAAATAGATCGTGGCCAAAGAAAAATTTGAGCGAACGAAGCCGCATGTCAACGTGGGGACGATAGGTCACGTGGACCATGGCAAGACGACGCTGACGGCGGCGCTGACGAAGGTGATGTCTGAGAAGCACGGAGGCGAGGTCATTGAGTTTGATCAGATTGACAATGCGCCGGAGGAGAGGGAGCGTGGCATCACGATAGCGACGGCGCATGTGGAGTACGAGACGGCGAATCGGCACTACGCGCATGTCGATTGCCCGGGTCACGCGGACTATGTGAAGAACATGATCACGGGTGCGGCGCAGATGGACGGTGCGATTTTGGTAGTTTCGGCGGCGGACGGGCCGATGCCGCAGACGCGGGAGCATATTTTGCTAGCCCGGCAGGTGGGTGTGCCGTTTATTGTGGTGTATTTGAACAAAGCGGACATGGTGGACGATGACGAGTTGCTGGAGTTGGTCGAGCTTGAGGTTCGGGACTTGTTGTCGATGTATGAATTTCCGGGAGACGACACGCCGAT
>JAZFPW010000268.1:0-2027 GCA_036444815.1 Gammaproteobacteria bacterium | reverse complement strand
CCAGGCGCTTGAACAACTCTTCGGCGAATAGGCTGTGCGCCTCTTCCCGTAGCGGCTGAACCGCGTCGACGAACGCCGCTCGCTCAGCGGGCGTCAACTCGATGATCTCACCGCCCGAGTCGATGATCGCTCGCCTCGCGATTTCCTCCTCCCGAACAGCAAGATCGCGCTGATAGAGCGTCGCCTTCTCCACAGCTCGTCGAAACGCCGCCTGCACCGATTCGGGCAACGCCTCGAACGCGGCCCGGTTCGCGAAAATCCCGCGGGACACGTAGAAGTGTCCGGTCAATGTATGGAATCGATGGTACTTCGAGACGCCATAGGCAACCGTATTGGCGAGCGGATTCTCCTGGGCGTCGATGGTGCCGGCGACGATTCCCTCGAGCGCGTCTACCAGATCGATGGGCAGTGGCTTCGCGCCGAGTAATTCGAACGCTCGTGCGTGAATCTTGCTCGGCAGCACCCGGGTCCTCATATCGACCAGATCGGCGGGGCTGCGCACGGGCCTCAGGCTATTCGAGACGTGTCGAAACCCGTTCTCGAAGAAACCCAACACGCGGTAACCGACACTGTCCTCGATACGCTCCTTGAGGTAGTCGCCGAGCGCACCGTCCATCGCCGACCTAGCATGCTCGTTGTCCCTGAACAAGAATGGCAGATCCGTGAATCCGAGCTCCGGCACGCGATCTGACAGATAGCTCGTCGACTGATAGGCAAGCGTCAGGATGCCATGCTCAGCCATCCACAGCGTGTCCTCCGATCGGTAGCCGAAGTCCAGAATATTCCAGACGTATTTGATGTTGAGCTCGTCGCCGAACTCAGTCTCGAGGTCGTCCCCGATCATTTTCAGCGCGCGGCTGAACGTGGTCGTCGGCGGTCCATAGCCGCCCATGCGGATCTGAAGCGGTTGACTCATCGGTATCGACTAGTAATGAGGCGGTGGCGGATCATCACCGATTGAAGAGGATTGGCTGGTACTCTCCAGCGCACGAAAACGCTCTTTCAAGCTCTGTACCGCTTGCTCCAGCCGGTCGATAGTCGCCCACTGCTTGGCGGCATTGTCACTGAGATTCTGTATCGTGGTCTCCTGGTGCGCCAGATGGCCCTCCATCTCGTCGAGTCGCTGCCGCGTGTTCTCCGGGTCTGTCATACGTCATGTTCTCCCATCCCGCGGCCGAGTATAGCGAACGGCAGGCCTCGTCAGGATCGATGGGTGTGCGGGGCTCGATGTCTTCGATAGATCTTGCGGTAAATGCGATGAAGCTGCTATACAGGCTAGTCAGACGTCTCGGGCGCTAAGAAAAAAATGCGAATACTCGCTATCGAGGACGATGCCACCGTCGCCGGTTTTCTCAAGAAAAGACTGGGCGAGGACGGGCACCGTGTGGACCACGCCGCCGATGGCCAGGACGGCCTGCGACTGGCATCCGCTAACGACTATGAGGTAATGATCGTCGATCGAATGTTGCCGGGGCTCGATGGTCTGACGGTCATTCAAACCGTCCGCAGTGGCGGCGACCAGACACCAATACTGATCCTGAGCGCGCTCGGCGAGGTCGACGACAAAGTACGCGGTCTCAAAGCCGGTGGTGATGATTACCTCGTGAAGCCGTTCGCATACTCCGAGCTGATGGCTCGTGTCGAATCCCTGGTGAGACGATTCTCGTCGCGGGAGGAACGAACCTCGCTCGAGATCGCGGACCTGAAGATGGACCTATTGTCCAGAGAAGTTTCGCGCGACGATCAGGACATCGACCTGAAGCCAAGGGAATTTCTGCTGCTGGAGTATTTGATGAGGCATGCTGGCCAGATTCTTACGCGTACGATGCTACTGGAGGCCGTATGGGACTACCACTTCGATCCCCAGACGAATGTGATCGACGTCCACATCAGCCGGCTGCGGCAAAAAGTTGACCGGGCCTTCGACCAACCGCTAATCCACACGATCCGAGGTGCGGGATATGTTCTCAGAGCGCCTCAGTAATATCTGGCACAGCGCCACGTTCCGCCTGGGCATCAGATTCATG
>JAZFPW010000267.1:0-2019 GCA_036444815.1 Gammaproteobacteria bacterium | reverse complement strand
AGCAAGGAATCCATTTCCATAGCAAACGCCTCGAAGTGTCGATCTCTAACTACGCACCAATGCTCCAAAGCTGACCTACTCGTCAGAAGATAAGCCCAAGACTGTTTCTGTCTTGAGAATTCCGAGTCATCGTATAAACCGGCTCTATATTGGTAGTGGACATCCTCCCAGTACCTAAAATATGCGTTCATCATAATCTCAAGGCGCTCCAGCTCGACACCTGTAATTTCCTCGCCTGAGAGCCCACGGTTAAGAATACGGTTTAGCTCGGGATTTGTTGCCTCGGTAAGCAGAAGATCTACGATGCCTTGAGACATTTCGTGCCGGGTCTGAGCCTTCATCATTTCTCGATTCTGACTCAGCTCAAATGCCAGGAAAGTAATCGACAGGATCACACCGAAATTTGCCGCAATCTGGATAAACTGATTCAGGCGGTCAAGGTTCACTCTTCTCCCCAAAATATGCAGCTACCTGCATATTAACTGTTAACCAACGTCTGCTTTCGGCCATAAGCAGACATTCGTTTCGGTACGAACAGAGATCGCTTCGGACTCATAGGGGACCTCGCCTTAGCTCTGCCGTTACCATCCCTCGAGCATGAAATCCAAAACCTCTTCCACGAGCACACGATCGCTGGTGCCTATGGCTGTGATGTAGGAGATATGGCCGTGCCCGGGAATCTGTCGCAGTCGCGGTCTGGAGCCGAACTCACCGATCAGGCGCCCATAGAGCTGGGCCGTGGATTTGTGAATCCGCTCGGGGTCGAACTGGGCAACGGTGATGAGTACGGGTACGGAAGCGGCTTCTACATTGTCCAGGAGCCGAATTTCGGACCAGGGACGGGAGTCGACGTCGAAGTAGGCTCGGTAGTTATCTGCGGGCCCGCTGGGGTCGAGCTCCAGGGCCGGAGAGGCGAGAATCGCGCCCGCGACTCCCGTGTCGCCGGACGAGAGACTCGGTCGAAGCACGTAATTGGCGACGTGATTCGCCCCGGCCGAATGACCCATGAGGTAGACGCGCCCCGTGTTACCCCTATATTCGCCGATATTCTCTCCGATCCACTCTACCGCCGCCGCTACGGCTTCTGGTCCGCTGGGCCAGGTGTTTTCCGGTGACAACGGGTACGTGATATTGACTGCGACGAAGCCGAGTCCCGCGAAGTGCGATGCGGCATGGTGGAGGCTGTTCAAATCGCCGCCGCCAAAACCGCCGCCGTGCACCAGAACAACCACGGGCGCGCCGCCGCCACCGGGCGGATTGCGATTCTTGCCTTCGTACACCCTGAGCAAATGCCGCTCATTAGGGCCGTAGGAGATTTCTTCGGACACGGTTACATCCGCGGGACCAAACGCGCGCGCCGCATCGGCATAGATTTCCGCAGTGGCTTGCGGGTTGATCACTGCGCCGATTTCCTCATTTCCTGCCCTGGCGGCCCGTGGCATGTCGCTGCGCAGAGAATTGGCGTTGTAAGTGACGCGCTCGTCGGGCGCCGACCAGCGCCAGCGCTGGAGATGCGTGTTAGCGGCGGCGCACGGCTCCAGCTTGACGCGCCTCGATGAGTAGGGCGGCACCGTTCCGGGGCCCGAGTTCACGAAGACTCGCTCCGGATCCAGCGCCAGGCAGAAATCGGTGGACGATGCCGGTGTAACGCGCCCGTCCGAGTGGACCTGCCAGCCATGGGCGTCGTCACACTCGATCGATCTGACGTCGGCACCGGCCTCCATGGCATCGGCAGCCAGGCAGCGATCGTAATTAACGAGCAGAAGCTTGTCATCCCTGAGTTCGAACATCTCGTCGACATCGAATCCGGGCAGGCTGTACTTACAGCTATGGGTTCCGATCGGCCCGTCGAGTTGCATGCGCGGGCCGAATCCCGGGATATCCAGGCAGTATCCCCTGGGATCCGCAAGATCGTACATCGATCTCAGGAATTGTCCATGAGCCGATGCGCTGAGTGGCAGTGCGAGTAACGAAAAGGACACCGTCAACGCAGTGAGATTCGATTTCATTGTTATTCTC
>JAZFPW010000266.1:0-3209 GCA_036444815.1 Gammaproteobacteria bacterium | reverse complement strand
GCCACACTCAGCCCTGCTCCTGCGTCAGCCGATCCAAGCGCTGACTCGCCAGTCGTGCGGCCGTCGTATCGGGGAATTCCCGGGCGACACGCTGCAAAGCGGCACGCGCCGCATCCCACTGCTGCAGTTCGTAGTTGCAGAAACCGATCTTCAACAACGCATCCGGCAACTGGGAGGAATCGGGATAGCTGTCGATGACCGCCTGGAACGTCGGTAGCGCAGTCGTGAACTGGCGCTGCACGAAGTACGTTTCTGCCAGCCAGTATTGCGCATTGTCGGCTAACGGGCTCGACGGGAAGATGGCCAGGAACTGATCGAACGCCTGGGCGGACTCCACATAGCGACCGTTCCTGAGTAGATCGAACGCCAACTGATAGTTATCCTGGTCGCTGCCGGCGAGTACCCGTGGTCGTGCGATAAGCGGCCGTGACTCCTCGGTCTCCAAATCCGAGATCGCAAGGGGCGGCAGATCGGTGGCTCGAGCCTGGGCAACCTCCAGTGACTGCAGCCGGCCGTCTATATCCAAGTAAAGTTGACGTTGCCGGTCGGTTCCGTTGGCGGATTCATAACGGAACGTCTCGACGTCGCCCCTTAACTCGCGAGACTGGGCTTGCAGCCGGTCGACCTGTGTCGAAAGTTCGATCAAGCTCTGATTGTCGATCACTCGCTCGATTCGACTCAGTCGCGCTTCGAGGTCCGTCAGCATCAGGTACACCGGATCTTCTTCCGTGGGGACGCTCATGCAACTTGCCGTCGCAAGGGCCACCACCGCGGTCAGAAGATAGTTACGTCTCGCTGCAACTGCCATCGTTACCCGCCTCATATGGGTTATTGCCGATACACCAGCTCGACGCGGCGGTTCAGGCCGTAAGCCTCCTCGCTACTGCCGATACTTGCCGGACGCTCCTCGCCGAAGCTCACCGTACTGAGTTGCTCCGTTGCAGCTCCCTGCAACAGCAACACGCGGCGCACGGCCTGCGACCGCTCCTCACCGAGCCCGATATTATACTCGCGGCTGCCACGTTCATCGGCATGCCCTTCCAGCCGAACCTGAGCATCGGCATTATTCGCCAGGTACTCGCCGTGGGCCGCCAGCATCGAATTGAACTCAGAGGCGATATCGCTCTGGTCGAACTCGAAATAGAGCACGAGCCGGGACAGGAGCCCCTGAGCATTCTCACCTGGAACTTCCTGGAAGACTTCCGGACTGCCTCCACCGCTGAGCCCTGCTGTACTCGCCCCCTCATCGGGACCAGGCGCGGATGCACCAGGCATGGCTGGCGATGTGCTAGCGGGCACTGTCGCAGAGTCCCCACCGCAGCCGGGCAATACCACGCCCGCGCCGATCAGAAACAGCAGTAGAACTTGTCGAGTCATTGTCGAGATCCCTTTCTTTATATCCAGAGCGGCATGTTACAACAGTTAACTGAAATTGACTTGCGTTTAGATCCGTGGGAACGGCGACCAGGCCGGCTCCCGCACGTCCCCTGCCGCCGATGCGATCTGCCGGTGGATGCGGCCGTCTGTGCTGACCGAGGACAACACGCCCACGCCCCGCTCCCGGGTCGCGTAGATGATCTGGGCGCCATTGGGAGCGAAACTCGGTGACTCATCCAGGGTTCCGTTGCTCAGGACCTGCGTGAGCCCGGTCTCGGGATCCACAACGGCAATCCGGTAGCTGTCTCGAACTCGATGGATGACGACTAGCTGTTTGCCATCCGGGGAGATTCTCGGCCGCGCGTTGTAACTGCCCTCGTACGTCACGCGTTGGACCCGTGCGCCCAGCCGGGTCGCTACGCGATACACCTGCGGGCCGCCGCCGCGATCCGACGTGAAGAAGATACTCTCGCCATCAGGCGCCCAGGCGGGCTCGGTATCGATCGCCGTGTCTCGCGTCAGCCGCGTCAATACCTGGCCGGCCAGATCGAGCATATAGATGTCCAGGTTACCTTGATCTCTCGACAGAGTAAGCGCCAGCTTCCGGCCATCGGGGGAGAAAACCGGCGCGCCGTTGATGCCCTCGCGCGCCGACACCCGGTCCCGGACCCCGGTCCGGAGTGTCTGTATATAGATCGCAGAGTGGTCCCCCTCGAATGACACGTAGGCGAGCTTGCGGCTGTCGGGTGACCAGGCCGGCGACATCAGTGGTTCGGGAGAGTCCGCGACAATTTGTCGATTAGCGCCATCGATATCGGAGACGATCAGTCGATAACGGCTATCGTCGCCGTCGCCTTGCTGGCTCACGTAGGCAATTCGCGTACTGAATACGCCCGGGATGCCGGTTAGCGCCTCGAAGATCATGTCGGCGATGCGGTGGCCGGTCACCCGGAGCTCGTCGCCGGCGGACGTCAGCCGATACCCCAAGAGCTGCTCGCCGCGCAGCACGTCGAACAGCTGGAAACTCACGGCGTATTGATCCGGTCCCATTTCGAAAATTTGACCGATGACCAGTACGTCCACGTCCAGGATCCGCCAGTCCTGGAATGCTATGTCGGCCGGCTGCGTGGGCTGCGATACCATGTCGCGCTCCTCGAGCGGGTCGAAACGTCCACTCTGACGCAGATCGGTCGAAATCAGGCCGGTGAGGTCGAACGGCGCCTCTCCGCTAGAGCCTTCCCAACCGAATGGCACGATCGCCATCGGCACGGGCCGGTCGACACCGCGCGTAATTTCGATACGCAACTGCGCGTTGACACCGGAGTAAGCAGACACGCCGGCGAGCACACAGACCAGGACTCCCCATGTCGGCCGACCCCGAGACACAATTTTTCTCACAGCGAGCATGGCCTCTACGCGTCCGGCGCGAAAACAACGTTGAGCGTGCGCTCGAACAGCGAAGGGACGGGCGGCCGCGGCAACGGCGACGACCTGAGTACAGCCGCCTCGATCGAGCGAATTACGGCGTCATCGCCGTTACAGCGATCGACGCGAACATCGACGATGTCGCCGCTCGGTATCTGCATCACCCGCACCTCGCATTCCAAACCTGGCTGTGCGGTCGCCGGACGTATCCAGTTCTGCTCGATGCGATTCACGATCAGACGAACGTACTGGTCAAGCAGGCCGGATTGTTCGGCGCGGTTGCGCTCAGCTTCTACCGCCAGCACTCGTTGCAGCTCAGCCTCCGATTCGGCTCTGCGGCGCTGTTCTTCCGCCTCCCGAACCAATCGCTGCTGCTCTTCGCGCTGGCGCAGCGCTTCCGCCTCCCG
>JAZFPW010000265.1:0-2582 GCA_036444815.1 Gammaproteobacteria bacterium | reverse complement strand
ATTCGAGTCGGCGTCGACGTACCCGGCGGCAGGTACAGCATGTCCCCATGACCTAGCAGTTGTTCAGCGCCCATTTGATCCAGGATCGTTCGCGAGTCCACCTTCGCGGACACCTGGAAGGCAATCCGGGCCGGAATATTGGCCTTAATGAGCCCGGTAATGACATCGACCGACGGCCGCTGCGTCGCAATGATCATATGGATCCCTGAGGCTCTGGCTTTCTGCGCGAGTCTTGCGATAAGTTCCTCTACTTTCTTGCCCACCATCATCATCATGTCCGCTAACTCGTCGATGACGACGACGATATACGGTAAGGGCTGCAACGGCGGTGGCTCCTCGTCACTGCCTTCAGGGACTGTAAACATAGGATCGGGAATGGGCGTCCCGTAGTCCAACGCTTCATTGACCTTGCGGTTGTAGGTGGACAGATGCCGTACACCCAGCGTTGCCATCAACGAATAGCGTCGTTCCATCTCAGCGACACACCAGCGCAATGCGTTCGCCGCCTCCTTCATGTTCGTCACGACCGGTGCGAGCAGGTGAGGGATACCCCCATAGACTGAGAGCTCCAACATCTTCGGATCGATCATGATGACGCGCACTTGTTCTGGCGAGGATTTGTACAACAGGCTCAGCACCATCGCGTTGAGCGCCACGGATTTACCCGAGCCCGTTGTGCCGGCGATCAGGAGATGGGGCATCTTGGCGAGATCGGCAACGACCGGTTGCCCGCCGATGTCTTTGCCGAGCGCTAACGTCAGAGGGGACTTCAGGTCATCGTATACCCGCGATTTGACGATCTCCCCCAGCGCGACCAACTCACGAACTTCGTTAGGAATCTCGAGACCGACATACGGCTTGCCCGGAATGATCTCTACGACTCGCACACTGACTGTGGACAGCGAGCGGGCCAGGTCCTTGGACAGATTCGTTATCTGGTTGACCTTCACGCCGGCTGCGGGTTTCAACTCGAAGCGGGTCACGACCGGCCCCGGGTGGACGGATACGACTGCCGCCTCGACACCGAAGTCCGCTAACTTCAATTCGACGAGCCGCGACATCGCTTCCAGTGACTCTTGCGAATAGCCACCTTCTCGCGGCGGCGGGTCATCCAGCAGCGCGAGCGCCGGAAGTTCCGCCGACGCAGGCGGCTCGAAGAGCGGTACCTGCCGCTCACGCTCCAGCCTGACGCTGGGCTCTATCGGCTCGAACGACGGTTCGATTTTAGGCGCACTCGGGCTCGCTATCGATCGGCTCCTCGAGACGAGTTCGTGGCGTTGCCGCTTGGCGCGGCGACCCTCGAGCCACACCTGGACGCGACCCACCGTCATCTCGATCGCGCCGATTGCGGTGAGTACGCCGCGTCCCGTCTTATCCATCACCGCCAGCCACGAGACTCCGGTGGCCAAAGACACCGCCGCAAGCCAGATGACCAGCAACAGTACGGTGGCGCCCAAGAGTCCGAGGATCTGCTCCATGCCCGTGCCGACTAGCTGACCGACGATACCGCCCGCCGTCTCGCGCAGATCGGGCGTGAAAAAATGCAATGTGGCAAGACCACAACTCGCCGCGAGCGTCAGAACGAAACCACCGCCGCGCCACAGCAGTATCGCGCGGCTCGAGCGCCCGCGGTCATTCCGGCCTCTATAGACCAGTACGCCGGCCAACAGGACCAGGGCCGGAAACAGGTAGGCTGGGCGGCCAAACAGCAGATACGCGGTATCGGCGAACCATGCGCCCGCTGGGCCCATACGGTTTTGCACCATCTGGCTATCGCCGGACACGCTAAAGGCCGGGTCTGTCGCGTGATAGCTCGCGAGTGCGAGGAAGAATATGACGGCGATGCCCGCGCAGAGCCACAGCGCCGATTCCCTAAGGCCCCGGAGCTGTGGGACGAAGAACGGCGGGGTCGCGCTGGTGGACTTCGCTCTGCTCATGTTCTACCCGAATAGATTAAGTTAACGTGCTGATTATACACACACTCGCCCCGCGCATAGCCCCCCTGACGGGACACTGGCGGGGCTCGGTAACCTGCGCGACGGGCTCCCCAACCGGGGCAGCCGTCGCTGCCGGCAACGCTTCGGATAACCTGGTTATAGTACCCCTCGGGGCCGGACAGGCTCGTCACCACTTCCGGGTATGATCGAGAGTTACGCCTGAATCTGATGAATGTTCAACGCCATCGCGATGCCGGAATCCTGGATGTCGATCCCGCCAAATGGAATGCACTTGTCGGCGAGTCGCCGTTCCTGCGGCACGAATTTCTCGCGGCGTTGGAGAGAACCGGCTGTGTGGGTGGCGAGACATCGTGGCAACCGAGTCATCTGACAGTCGTTGATGCGGCAGGCGAATTACTGGGCGCCCTACCCCTGTACGTCAAACACGATTCCCGAGGGGAGTTCGTCTTCGACTGGGGTTGGGCCAATGCCTACGCGCAGGCGGATCTGCCGTACTATCCGAAGCTTGTCAGCGCAGTCCCGTTTACGCCGGCAACCGGGCAACGGATCCTGGTTGCAGCGCAGGCGGATTTTTCGACCGTCGCGGCAACGCTGTTAGGCGCCGCCCAGGAGTTCGGCGCCGAA
>JAZFPW010000264.1:0-3168 GCA_036444815.1 Gammaproteobacteria bacterium | reverse complement strand
ACATCGGCGTCATCCGCGTGCCGAGTTTCTATCTGGACTTCGCCGCGCGTAACCGCGGCGAAGAGGACTACACGAGTACGACGCGTGACGTCGCCCGGCTCGTGGGCGAACTCGAGGCGGAGGGTATCGACGGCCTCGTACTCGATCTCAGACAGAACGGCGGTGGGCATCTCTCCGAAGCGACCGAACTCAGCGGGCTGTTTATCGAACGCGGCCCCATCGTTCAACTTCGCGAAACCCGCGGCAACATCCAGGTTCTGAACGACTCGAGTCCCGGCGTGGCGTATGACGGCCCGTTGGCGGTGCTCGTCGATCGTTATAGTGCCAGTGCGTCGGAGATATTTGCCGCAGCCATCCAGGATTACGAGCGTGGCATCGTGATCGGCCAGAGGACTTTCGGTAAGGGATCCGTACAGAACCTGTTTAATCTCGATCGGTTTATGCGCGCACCGGGTTACGGCCAACTGACATTGACGATCGGAAAATATTACCGCGTGACGGGTGGCAGCACTCAACATCGCGGCGTCGTCCCGGATATCGAGCTGCCGTCACTCGTGGATACGGACACGGTTGGCGAGAGTACTCGCGATACGGCACTGCCCTGGGACCAGATCGAACCCACCCGCTTCCGGGCTGAGACCTCCCTGGATTCGGCCATCCAGTTGCTGCAAGCGCGGCATCAGGAGCGCGCGGCCACCGATCCGGACTACAACTTCCTGATCGAAGACGTCTCCGCCTATGGCGAGCTCAGGGACCGCGAGACCGTCTCCTTAAACCTGATCGAGCGACAAGCAGAGCGGGATAGCATGTTGCAGCAACAGCTGGCCAGAGAGAATGAGCGTCGCGCTGCATTAGATTTGGAGCCGCTCGCATCGATCGACGAATTCGAAGCCGCAGAAGCCACCGATATCCTGCTGGATCAGGCGACGCAGGTGGTCGCGGACATGGCAGCGCTCGAGAAGACCCCGGAGGGACGTGAACTCGTCTCGACCTCTGCAACTGCTGGCGACTGATAGCACACGGGCGCGTCGGCCGCGCCATCGCGTAAGATGATACGTGATTGTTTCCTGCTCAGCAGAGGACCGAGAACAGTCCCCAGTACTCATCTTCTAGAACGTTGATCTTCAACGGCGCATCTTTCGTGCGGGACATGGCTTCCATGCCTTCGTCCTCGACCTTGGGAATCGTCTTCAGCGTATTCGCGATGGATTCGGGCGTCGGCAGCGCGTTCGTTTCGTCTGCGTACTTGGCGCAATTCACGAGATAATCGGTACGACGCCGGACGTCATCCGTCAGGCGCTTCTGCTGGTGCAGATCGTCAATCCGTTCGCGGATACGTTCCACCATCTCGTCGCAATCCCCTCGCTCACCGAACTTCATGTCTGCGACCGAGCGTTCGGTGGCGGTTTTGGTTAGGTTGATCAGATCGTGATCAGAGAAGTGCACGACGAGGTATTGCGCCATCGCAATCACAGCGCAGTTGATTAGTCGGCGGCTCCTCAGGGACAGGCCCTCGGGCTCCGGCAGGGTTTCGCCCCGGATCCCCTCCCCTAGTTCCTTTAGCTCATCGATCTTTTCTTGAAGGGCGTCGTTGCCATTCTTCATGCCGGCGAGTCGGCGCCGAAGACCTGGCCCCTTGAAGATACGAAACAGCCCATTCAGCGAGTTCAGGCTGTCCTGCGTTGCGCCGATGTTCTCTGCCAGCGTCTGCTGTTTACGCAACACACTGTCCAACTTCTCGTTGATCGCAGTTAAGCGGCGGCGGCGTTTGGCGAGCGCGGCTTCGTGGAGCCGGGCACGCTCCCGTTCCTCGCGTTGAGCCCTGAGGTCGGCAGCAAACTGCTCGAGCTTCTGGGTGCCTACGCGCCACAGATGCCGCAGCTGGAAGTACACCATCGCATTAGCGGCGGACAACGGGTCGGTTAGGAGGAGTTCCAGGCCTTCTAGCTGCTCGTGGGCACGGGAAATGGCGCTTTCCTGCTCCTTGAGTTTATCGAGCAACTCGTAGCGCTCACGGCGCATGTCGCTGAGCTCACGTTTCACGCCCGCACGATCAGAGTACAGCTTGAGCAGCCGCTCTACCGGTTGGTCGTCTCCACGGGCCCAGAAATTTGTCAGCATGGCGTTGGAAGCCACCTTCTCTCGGTCTAGATTGGTATCGGTCGCCACCCCACTATAGCTCCGGAGTCAACCTCAAACCGTGACTCAGACCGGAAAATGGAGCGCCAGGGCTCAGGCGAACTCGTGGCCCATATCCAGGAGGTAATCCAACCATTTATTGAGCAAGATGTTGTTCCGCCAGCGCCGATCCAACTCAACAGAATGTGCCGGTATCAGCGCCTGGAGTTGCGGGTGGCAGTGCTGTTCCCGTCCGCTGACGGCCTCCGCCAAGCGGGCATCATGGTAGATCCGCAGCGTCAGATCAGGGTCTGCGATGGGCTCGGCGGGATCTTGTTCGAACCAGTAGGTGAGATTGACAGTCGTCGTGTAGGCTTCCCGGCGCAGCAACCTCAGGTACAGAGCACGGTCCTGCTCACTTTGGGAGATCCGCAGTGGCTGTGCCTTGCCGAGCCGGTATCGCAGCTTGGCACTCAGATGCGTCAGCTTGATGAAATTGCTCTCGTAGATAGTCATCAACGCAGTGAAGCTTCCCGGGCGGAAGATGCACTCTGGCACGATAAGACTGTCTGCAAGCATTCGTCATGCGCTCTGATTCGGCTCCGTCGAGCATGCCATAAGCGCTCTGACAGGACAAAGACACGGCGCCGGCGCCTTACGGCCTGACGCGTCTTTGAACGCCCGTTTCGTTCAAAATCGTGCTGGCGATCTCCTCGATCGAGCAGTGGGTCGTGTCGATGAACGGAATATTGTGTCGCTTATACAGGGCCTCAGCGCCGCGCAGCTCGAAACTCACTTGTTGCGCCGAAGCATAGCGGCCAGCCGACCGTCGCTCCAGGCGGATCTGACGCAGTCTGGCCGGCGCAATCGTCAACCCGTAAAGCTTCTCGCGGAACGGTGCCAGAGTTGCCGGTAACCGGCCGGATTCAAGATCTTCCTCCGCCAGCGGATAATTGGCGGCGAAGACCCCGTACTGTAGGGCCAGGTAGAGACAGGTCGGCGTCTTCCCCGACCGAGATACGCCCGTCAGAACCACGTCGGCGCTATCGT
>JAZFPW010000263.1:0-11599 GCA_036444815.1 Gammaproteobacteria bacterium | reverse complement strand
GACCATGAGCGAGGTTTGTGTCGGCGCTGAGAAACACGAGCCCTTCCGGAGGGCCAAGAATTATCGCCTGGACGATGCTTTCGAACATGTCGATGAAGCGATCGCGATGGCAGCTATGTATATCGCGAACCATCTCAGGGTGAAAGGCATTGTCGCGCTGACCGAGTCGGGCGCCACGACTTTGTGGATGTCCCGGCGTCGTTCGGACATTCCGATATACGCGTTCACGCGACACGAGACGACTCGGAGGCGCGTGATGCTCTATCGCGGCGTCTATCCGGAAAGTTTCGACATCATCCATACCGAGGCGAGCGCCGTGCACCGGACCGCTCTCGAGGTGCTGCTCCGCGAGGGAGTCGTGGACCCGGGGGATCTGGTCCTATTCACGACGGGCGACCTGCGGGGTATCTCGGGCCGAACCAACACACTACAGATCGTTGAGGTGCCGTCCGGCACCGACACGGACGCCGCCGCGCGTGGCTGATCGTTCGCGGAAAGCGCTGATACTCCCCGGCGCCGGCGCGCGCGGTGCCTATCAAGTCGGCGTGCTGAAGGGTATTGCGACCATGCTGCCTGACAATGCGCCGAATCCGTTCGCCGTGATTTCCGGGACGTCGGCAGGCGCGATCAACGCAGCGGTCCTTGCAAGCCGAGCCGCCAGATTCCGCTTAGCCGTCGCGGAGATGGAACACGTATGGGCGAACTTCAAGGCCTCGCAGGTCTATCGAACCGACAACTGGACGATGCTCAAGACGAGTCTGCATTGGCTCCATGCCGTCGTGCTCGGTGGGCTCGGCGGGCTCGGGAGGAGGAATCCACGCTCGCTGCTGGACAGTAGTCCACTTCGAGAACTGCTCGCCGAGAAAATCAAATTCTCTCATATCGAACGGTCGATCGACCGCGGTCAGCTAGAGGCGTTGGCGATAACCGTATCGGCCTACTCTTCCGCCCGATCCGTCACATTCTTTCAGGGTCTCGAGAGCCTCAAGCCGTGGGCGAGGGTCAGGCGCATCGGACGTCCCGCCAAGATCAAGATCGAGCACATCCTCGCCAGTGCGGCTGTCCCGTTTGTGTTTTCACCGGTCCGAATCGGTGGTGAGTTTTACGGCGACGGCGCGATGCGGCACCGTGCGCCGCTTAGCTCGGCAATCCATCTCGGCGCTGAGAGAATGCTCGTCATCGGTGTGCGCGACGAGCATCCGGATCCGGAGCCCCAGGAGGGGGCGCCGGCCGAGATGCCGTCCTTCGCGCTGTTGGCCGGGTATATGCTGGACTCGCTGTTCATGGACGGGCTCTATGCAGACATGGAACAGGCAACGCGCCTCAATGTCATCATGGAACAGCTGGACGGTAAGAACCTGGAGGGCACGGTCGCCGGTCTACGTCCGGTCAGCACACTGATCATCGTGCCCAAGGAGGACATCCGGGAGGTCACCGAGCGGCATGTAGACGAGTTGCCGCGGGCGGTGCGCCTGCTACTCGGAAGATTCGGCGCCATGGACAAAGGCGGGTTGCAGTTGATTAGTTATCTGCTGTTCGAATCCGGATACACACGCGAACTGATCGAGATGGGCTTTCGCGACGCGATGGAGATGGAAGCGGATCTGAGGGCCTTCCTGTTCGATCAGACGATGGAGACGGTCGCCGCGACGCTGAAGCGCGACGTGCTGACCGAGACCCCTTAACCCGCCTATAGCAGAAGCAGCGCGCCGAAGCCCAGGAATGCCCCTAGTCCGACGACATCCGTAATGGTGGTGAGGACCACGCCCCCGGCGAGTGCCGGATCTATCTTGAGTTTCTTCAGCGTCAACGGGATCGTGAAACCGGCGACCGCCGCGCAGATCAGATTGATAGCGAGCGCAATGGCGATTACCACCGCGATCCTCCAGGTTTGAAACCACCACATCGTGATGCCGGCGACCACGCAGGCCCAGGTCAGGCCGTTGAGCAGGCCGATGCCGAACTCTTTACTGAGTAACCAGCGGGCGTTGGAGCTGTCGATCTGACCCAAAGCGATGCCGCGGGTGATCAAGATCAACGTCTGACTTCCGGCGATACCACCCATACTGGGCACGACGGGCATCAGTATCGCCAGCATGACGACTCGTTCCAACGTGGCTTCGAAGAGGCTGGCTACGCCGGCTGCGACGAAGGCGGTCGCGAGATTGACTCCGAGCCAGATGGATCGGCGTCTCGTGCTGACGAAGACGGGGGCGAACATATCATCGTCTTCGTCCAGCCCCGCCATACTCAAGACCGAGTGATCCGCCTCGTGCCGAATCACATCAACGACGTCGTCGATAGTGATGCGGCCCAACAACAGCCCGGCTTCATCGACCACGGCTGCCGAGACCAGGTCATGCCTCTCAAAGATCAGTGCCACCTCTGCCGCTGGCGTGTTCGCCTCGATCGCACGACTCTGGGTGTCCATGACGGCACTGATTTTCTGCTCTGGGTCGGCGGTCAGCATGGCTGTAATCAACAGGCACCCCTCGTATTCTCCCTGCTGACTGACGACAAAGATCGCATCCGTACCCTCGGGGATCTCTCCACGCATCCGCAGATAGCGAAACACCACTGCGATCGTGACGTCCTGGCGGACGGTTAGCGTATCCGGGTCCATCAGGCCGCCGGCACTGTCTTCGTCGTAGCTCAGGATGGCTTCCAGCCGACGCCGGTCGTCCTGGTCCAGCGTCTTCAGCACTTCCCGATTGATCGTTTCGGGTAGTTCGGCAGACAGATCCGCCAGGTCGTCCAGTTCCAAGCCGGCCGCGGCGGCGACGAGCTCCTCGGGGTCCATCTCCTGGATCAGCGTCGCGCGGACTTCCTCGTTGAGCGCGACGAGTACCTCCCCCTCGTTTTCGGGGTCGATTAACTCCCAGACGATCTTGCGTTGTGCAGGCGGGAGTGCCTCCAAGACATCGGCGATCTCGGCGGGGTGCAAGTCTTGAACGAGACCACGCAGGTGCGTCGTCGTCCCGGAGTCAAGCGCTTCGTGTAGCGAGTCCGATTGCGCTGATCTGGCACGTTGCGGATCCACTGAGCTCTATACTCCTCGGATGGCGGATAGCGAAGTCGCCGGGAGTTTAGCGGGGATGTGGATACCCGTCTAACCGGCCCGCCCGCTGCGACACGCGGGCTACCGGCTACGGTAGCTGATGATGGCGCGTCTGAATCGGGCCGTGAGCCGCCGTTAGACGCTCGGCCAGCGCCTCGGCGATATAGACTGAGCGATGCTGGCCGCCGGTACAGCCGATCGCAATGGTCAGGTACGTACGCTGAAATTTCTCATAACGCGGGATCCAATGTTTCAGGAAGCCATCGATATCGTCGATCATCTCCTGAACTTGTGCTTCTGCGCCCAGGAAGTCCCGTACCGGTTGATCTCTGCCATTCAGGGATCGAAGTTCGGGTACCCAGTAGGGATTCGGCAGACAGCGAACGTCGAAGACGAAGTCCGCGTCCGCCGGCAAGCCGTTTTTGTAACCGAATGACTCGATGAGAATCGACATCGCATCCTGGCCGCGCTTCCCGACTCGATCTCGCACCAGCTCGCGCAGGTCATTGGCGGTGGTCGAGCTCGTATCGATGATCAGATCGGCCATGTCGATTATCGGGCCGAGCAATTCTCGTTCCTTGGCGATTGCCTCAGGGAGGCTGACGTCATCGCCGGTTAGAGGGTGCCTGCGGCGAGTTTCACTGAAGCGCGATAGGAGAACGTCGTTCGCGGCTCGCAGGAAAACTACTTCACAGCTAGCTCCGGCCTTGCGTAATTCGTCAATGAGCCCTGGGAGCTGCGCGACGTCCGGCAGATTGCGCGCGTCGAGACCGACGCCGACCTGATCGTAATCGGCGTCTTCTCCCGGTTGAATTTCTTTGACGAAGGACCGCAGCGGGCCGACTGGAATATTGTCGATGCAGTAGAATCCGGCGTCCTCTAATACCGTGAGGGCGACGCTCTTCCCCGATCCTGATAGCCCACTGATGATTACGAGGCGCATGGCCCTCCCGACATCAGGCCCTCAGCATTTTATGGATGATCGTCAGTGATTCTGTCAGTAGATTATATAACTGAGCCGGGTCTTCCGCCTCATGGAGCTGTTGCTGCAGCGCCGAATCTCCCAATCGCTCGATCAGCTCGCGGACCTCCCGAATTTGCTCGTCATCGCAATCCTCGGGGACCAGAAGCCCGAACAGCAGATCGACCGGTGCGCCGTCTACGGAATCGAAATCCACCGCTTCATCCAGTCGCAGAAAAGCACCGACGCTGTGTTGGAGGCCGTTCAATCGAGTGTGTGGCATCGCCACGGACCTCCCGAGCCCCGTGCAGCCAAGGCGCTCGCGCTGGATCAAGCCCTCCAATATTTCCTCGGCACCATACGCCACAGAGGACGCCGCAAGCGCCTGGCTCAGCAACTCCAGCGCATGCTTCTTGCTGCGAGCGCCCAACCCGCAATGGACACTTTCTGGTTTCAGAATATTGGCTACATCCATGTCGATCAGACTCTCCGTGCTTTGGCGCCGCTGAGGACTATTCGAAGCGGGGCTTTCCTGATCTTCTGGCGTGGTGGTCAGTCAGCTTCTCTTTGTGCTTCTTTACCTGGCGATCGAGCTTGTCTATCAGGCCGTCTATGGCGGCATGCATGTCAGCTGCCGCGGAGTCGGCGTGGATCGTACCGCCGCTAACATGAACCGTTGCCTCGGCTTTATGCAGCAGCTTCTCGACCGTCAGAATGCAGTGGGTGTCACCTACGTGCTCGAAGTGACGTTCTATACGGCCCAACTTGACGTGCACATAGTCTCGGAGCGCCGAGGTGACGTCGAAATTATGTCCGGTGACGCTTAGCTGCATAAGTTCTCTCCAGTTCGAAGCACGGGCGCGGAGCTAGCTGACGAGCTTGCTTCGTCTCCGTTCACTCGAGGAGGGTATCTTCATCCCCTCCCTGTATTTCGCTACGGTACGTCGCGCGACGTGGATGCCTTCGGCGGACAATATCTTTGCGATCTGATTGTCGCTCAGAGGTTTCCCCGGGCTCTCGCCGCCGATCAGTTTACGGATCTTGGCGCGCACGGCAGTAGAGGACTGCTCACCGTCCTCGCTGGCCAGGCGGCTGGAGAAGAAGTAGCGGAGTTCGAAGATGCCGCGCGGTGTATGCATATATTTGTTGGTGGTCACTCGAGAGACCGTGGACTCATGCATCTCGATCGATTCGGCAATGTCTCTCAAAATCATCGGCCGCATGTGTTCTTCGCCGTGCTCGAGGAACTCAGTCTGGCGCTCCACGATCGTCGTAGCAACCTTCAACAACGTCTCGTTCCTGATCTCCAGGCTGCGAATCAACCAGCGGGCTTCCTGCAGTTGTGTCCTGAGTACATCGTACTGACCGTCGCGTCCCAGTGAGCCCGCGTAGGCTTGGTTGACTCTGAGCTGCGGCGCGCCGGCGGTGTTGAGTTCCACTATCCATGAACCATCGGCACATCTGACGTACACATCCGGGATGACGTATTCAGCCGTCGAAGCGGTAATCGATGAGCCGGGTCGGGGGTGGCAGGCGCGAACGAGTACGAGCGCGTCGTTGAGCTCTTCGTCTGTCGCGTCGAGCTGTCGTTTAAGCGTCGTAAACTGATGTTCCGCAACCAGCTCCAGGTGCTCTTGCGCCGTAGTTCTCGCAAGCGCGAGTCCTGGCGTCTCGGGATCCAGCTGCTGCAGTTGCAGCAAGACGCATTCGCTGACAGATCTGGCGGCGACGCCAATCGGGTCCAGACGCTGTACCAGTCCCAGGACAACCTCGATTTCATCAGGTGTTGCGATGACATCCGGCGCCAGCGTCGCTTGTATCGCGTCGATCTCATCGGTGAGGTAGCCATCGTCATTGATGCCATCGACGATCGCCTGCCCGATCGCCGTCGTGCGAGGATCCAGATTCTCGAGTTCGAGCTGCCAGAGCAGATGATCTTTGAGCGTGTCTTCGGAAAGATCGGCGTACTCCTGTTGACCTCGACCCTCGAACGTCCTGGGGGTATCGGAGGGGCCCGTTCTCTGGATATCAGTCCAGTCCGTGTCGCGCTCCTTCGCGTCGGCAGGCTCGTCTGCTCGTTCCGCGGCTTCTTCGGCGGCCTGTACCGCCGCCGCTTCATCGACTTCCAACATCACGTTCTCATCCAGGGCTTCCTGGATCTGGGACTGCAGATCCATAATCGGAAGTTGCAGCAGCCGGATGGCTTGCTGCAGCTGCGGCGTCATCGTGAGCTGCTGCGATAGCCGGAGCTGGAGAGAAGGTTTCAACATTCTGCGATTACTATCCTACAGCGAGAATCCTTCCCCCAAGTAGACTTCTCGCACATCCTGATTCGACAGTATTTCATCGGGACTCCCGGCCGCCATCAAGACGCCATCGTTAAGGATATAGGCGTGTCCACAGATTCCAAGGGTCTCGCGCACGTTATGGTCGGTAATCAACACGCCAATGCCGCGTTCTGTAAGGTGGCGAATGATTCGCTGAATGTCGATCACGGATATCGGATCGACGCCTGCGAAGGGTTCATCGAGAAGGATGAATCTCGGTTCGGCCGCCAACGCCCGCGCGATCTCCACGCGTCGCCGCTCGCCGCCCGACAGGGAGAGGCCCAGGCTGTCCCTGACATGGACGATGTGCAACTCTTCCATCAGCTCGTCCAACTGGTTCTGACGATCGGCTCGATCCAAGTCGGTTCGTGTTTGCAGGATCGCGCGAATGTTCTCGGCGACAGTGAGTTTGCGAAAAATCGATGCCTCTTGCGGCAGGTAGCCCACGCCTTGTCGCGCGCGACGGTGAACCGGCAGGCGGGTCACGTCTCTGCCGTTAAGAATGATGCTCCCTCGGTCGCAGCGAGTGAGCCCGACTATCATATAGAAAGCCGTCGTCTTTCCCGCGCCATTGGGGCCTAGTAAGCCAACGATCTCGCCGCCGTCGATCGAGATCGATAGGTCTTTTACTACTTCGCGCGATCGGTAGTGCTTCGCGATACCGATCGCCTCTAGTTTATTCATCGTGGTGGGGGGCTGTCGGGCTCAACGCCATTCGCTGGCGGGAGGATTGTGATGACGACGGGTTCGCCGCACTCGGAAGAGCCCGACGTGATCTGTTCCTGTTCCAGGTCATAGATTAGATCGCATCCCGTGAACTTGTTGGGTCCTTCGCTGAGCCATGCACCTTCCGTCATACGCAAAGTTCGGTCGACATTGTCGTAGCTCAGGTGATCTGCGCCGCCACGAATCGGCTGCTCACGCGTCGCGCTCAGATCCTGGAATACGGCCGGACTTCCTCGCAGCTCGGCGACCAGCAACAAATGATCCTCGAAGATTACTTCCGCACTGTCGGCTTCGATGCTTGCCGAGCCAACGGAAATTTCGACATGGCCGCTGAAGTGCCACTCACTTCCTTCGAAGTCCACGCCGGACGCTACGGCTTCGTCGGCGTAGATCGCCAGGTCGCCCTGCGTCAGCTGCAAACCACGAAAGACAACCGTATCGGTTCTCTGGTCGAACGACGACGACTCCGCGTACAACGAGATCCGCAGTGGGTCGTCTCCCTCCGCGGCCATCGCGAGCCATGGAAGAATCAGTAGGGCCACGAAGGAATTCGTGAATCTAGGGATCGAAATCACCACGTACACTCGATTTTAGCTCCAGGCGGTCATCCCGCAAGTACACCTCGATTCCCACCGCGTCTAAGCGCTTGGCGCCGAGAAACAGGCTCACGGCCTCTTCGGTGCTGGCAACGAAGGTCTCCGGCTCGAAACGGAGCTCCTGTGTCCTGATCAGAGTCCTGTCTCCCTGGTCGCGCGGTGCGTTAGCGAGCTCGACGGCACCACGCAGATCGATATACGACTGGTCCGTCGGCGCCTCACCGAAGTCGGCGGTGAGTAGCCAGGGGACGTTCTCGACTGGTCGATATTCTATCCGCACATCGCTTAACGACAGCAAGTCCTCGTCGGGGCGCTCCTCCGCGCGCCCGGCCCAGATTTTGTAGAGTAGACGTCCACCCTCGTCGGTACCGAATATCTCAGCGTCTATCAGGTAGTAACCCAGGGGCAGGGATTCGCGCATTTCCCCGGGTTGCGTTTCTGCCGTGCCCGCGCGGCTCCAGTACCAACTCAAGCCGGCCGCCGCGGTCAGGGCTGCGGTAACCAACAGGTTTCTAAAGTGCGGATGCATGGATCGTTGTGAGTGGTTTAGTTCAAGGATTTCCAGACGACGAAGCCCTGGTAGATCAGGAACACTGCCAATAGCGCGCCACCGATAGGTCGAGTTAATTGCACCTTTGTCCTGCGATTGTACGCGAGGACGAAAACAACCACCGTCAGCATGACCATCACGGGGTAATGCAGCGTCAGCACGTCCTCCACCGCGAGCCCGGCTGCGCCATCTAGCGACGCGACTGCCGAGATCAGCATCTCCGGCGTCGAGGTTGCAAAACCCACGATGACGAGTCCGATTAGATTAGGACGGGGGAGATGCCGAGATTATGAGCGGTGGCCCCGGCGCCGACTACGAAGCGGTCCGCTCCCCAGAAGAGCGCCAGGAGGCCGATGAAAATCGCGGCCGCTGATATCAGCATGTCTTACGGGATGATCCCTACACTCGCTCCAAGCCAGTTTCGAATGAATTCTAGCAGTCACGGCTTCGCCGCGTGTCTGGCCCCTGTAATCCACACGATAAACACGGGTTCGGTTAGACTGTCCGCCGGTCGAGTACGTGCAGCCAGTAGCAGAGCATGGATCCCAAAGCAATCGCGAGCCTTATCGAACAGGGCCTTCCAGATGCTGCGGTCGAAGTCAAGACGGATGGGTCGGGGCACTACGAGGCAATCGTCGTCTCGCCCGCCTTCGACGGAGAACGTAGCCTCCGTCGGCACCAAATGGTCTACGGAACGCTCGGTGAACTCGTCGGCGGCGAGATCCACGCGCTGAATCTCAAGACGTTCACGCCCGAGGAGTGGGACTCTCGAGCGACCTGAGCGAAGGCGCGGCGACTTGGATCGACTAGAAATCATTGGTGGCGAGCGTCTCTCGGGCGCAGTCCGTATTTCCGGAGCGAAGAACGCCACGCTGCCGATCCTGGCCGCTACGCTACTGGCCGAGGGGCCGGTCGTGTTGACGAACGTTCCACACCTCAACGATGTCACGACGACCGTGGAGTTGTTGCGCCGCATGGGCGTGGACATCTCGGTTCATGACGGCGTGCGGCTCGAGATAGATGCCGGAGCTATCTCGGAGTTTCGAGCGCCCTACGAGCTGGTCAAGACCATGCGCGCATCGGTACTGGTGCTGGGCCCGTTGCTAAGCCGCTTCGGTCGCGCTGACGTGTCATTGCCAGGGGGCTGTGCGATCGGGGCACGGCCGATCAATCTGCACGTCTCCGGTCTTCAGGCGATGGGCGCCGACATTACGATCGACAATGGCTATATTCGTGCCCGCGCGGAGCGTCTGATAGGCACGCGCCTGATCCTGGACACGGTGACGGTGACGGGCACCGAGAATCTGATGATGGCAGCCGTACTGGCACGCGGTGAAACGGTGATCGAGAACGCGGCCCGAGAACCGGAGGTGGTGGATCTCGCCAACTTTCTCCAGCAGATGGGCGCGCAGATCGAGGGTGCGGGTACCGATTCTATTCTGATACAGGGTGTCGAGACGCTCCGGGGAACCGACTATTCGGTCCTACCGGATCGAATCGAAAGCGGCACCTACCTCGTCGCGGCCGCAATCACCGGTGGGCGTGTCAAGGTCGAAGGCGCGCGGCCCGATCATCTGGATGCGGTCCTTAACAAGCTCGAGGAGGCTGGGGCCACCGTGCAGCGCGGGCCGGACTGGGTCGATCTCGACATGACCGGGCGGCGCCCGACGGCAGTCGGCTTACGAACCGCGCCCTACCCTGCGTTCCCGACCGACATGCAGGCGCAATTCTGTGCCCTGAATTCGATCGCGAACGGTACCGGCACGATCGTCGAGACCATCTTCGAGAATCGCTTCATGCACGCTCAAGAGTTGCAGCGTATGGGCGCCGATCTGTCCGTCGAGGGGAATACCGCCATCATTCGCGGGGTGGAGCGCCTCGCGGGCGCACCGGTGATGGCAACGGACTTGCGGGCGTCGGCCTCACTCGTCCTGGCGGGCCTGGTGGCAGAGGGCGTCACGGTCGTGGATCGTATCTACCACATCGATCGCGGCTACGAGCGTATCGAAGAGAAGCTCGCCCAACTCGGTGCGAAGATACGCCGCCTACCCGGCTAGCCTCGCGGCGGACGGTCGCTCCTCAAGAACGGCATCGGTTTCGAACAGGCCAGAGCCGCGCCGTATCGCGCGAATCCGAATCGTCTGGCCCGGACGTGCGCTTGCGACCACATTCCTCATCTGTTGCGGACTCAACATGCGTTCGCCATCGACGTGGGTGACGATATCGCCGCGCCGCAAGCCTGCTGCGGCCGCCGGCCCGCTGACGTCGAGCAATTCGAGCCCGGGCCCGGAGAGCCCGATCGATTCAGCCTGCAGCGTCGGTAGCGGCCAGGCGTTTACGCCCAGCCAGCCACGGATCACGCGGCCGTGCTCGATCAGTTCAGCCATGACGCCGCGTACCAGGTTGACCGGGATCGCGAAGCCGACGCCGGCTGGAATGATCTGACCCTGCAACGCGGGGCCGAGAACGGCCGTGTTGATGCCGATCAGCTCGCCGGAGGCGTTCACGAGCGCGCCACCGGAGTTGCCGACGTTGATGGCTGCGTCGGTCTGAATGAAGCTCTCGAACGTGGTAACGCCCAGGCCGCGGCCGGTCGCGCTGATGATTCCCTGGGTCACCGCTTGGCCTCGTCCAAACGAGTTACCGATGGCGAGTACGACATCGCCGATCTGCAGCGTATCGGAGCGCCCGAGCGCGATGCTCGGTAGGTCCGGTAAGCTGATCTTCAACAGCGCCAATTCGGTCTCGGGATCGGCGCCCACGAAGACGGGCTCGGCCGCCCGCCCGTCCGCGAGCCGGACATAGATTTCGTCCGCATTCTGGATCACGTGCCAGTTCGTGACCAGATAACCGTCCTGGTTGATGACGACACCCGACCCGAGGACTGCGCCGGCGAGCGGACTAGTCGTCAACCCGGCGAATCCGGCGCGCTGTCCGGGGATGCCCGCGGTGTAGATATTGACGACGGCCGGCGCGCTGGCGGCGACCGCGTCCGCATAGCTTCCCGGCGCTTCAGTAGACCGTCCCTGGCCCAACGTCACGATATCCGGCCTGATCAGCACGACCAGGAAGGCCAGAGCCAGGCCGACAGCTGCCGACTGGCCGATGAACGCAGATGCCCTGAGGATCGGATGCATGCGCGTAGTTTAGCAGGCTGGGCGGTCCGGCCCCGTCGGTGGTCAAGGGCTTGGGGCGCTGTGTATAATCCCGCGGGCTCGGCAGGGGCCATCTTCGGCTCGCGGCGCGACTCCCGTCGGGCGTGGTCAACGTAGCCCCATGCGTTTCGGCAAGAACACACGATCAATCGACAGACCAACGAGCAGCTGACCTAGCAGCCGGCGAGGCGCTGTGTCCGCTCTAGAGTGCTTAATGACTGACAAT
>JAZFPW010000262.1:0-3373 GCA_036444815.1 Gammaproteobacteria bacterium | reverse complement strand
GATTCCTGTCATCGAGCCGCTCTATACCTCGATGTTGCTCGTCGGTCTCGCAGTCGCCGCATGGTTGCCGGCTCGCCCTGCCAGACTGGCGACGAGCCTCGCTCTGCTGGCGTCCACCGGCTATCTGTTATTCGGTCTGAAACTGAACGTCGATGCCGAGAACTGGGCCCGCACGGATCTCGCATCGCGCGGCATCATCGCGTCTGAGGTCTACGCTTTCCCGACTATGTTTCAGCTACCTCTGCGGCGGCTCGTAGCACGAACGCCGAGCGACGATTACGTCGGCTTCGTCTCGATGGCGCAGCCCTGTCCGGTCCGCTGGGGGCGACGACCCAGAGAATTCGATGCGGAGTTCGCGGCGTTCAGGGCGACGCCGGAGGCGCGTATCTTCGACTGGTTCGCGAGCGGGCTGACCACGCACTACCGGGATGGCAGCGAGCTGATCCTGAGCGATCTTCGTTACGGCTATACGAATGACGCGAGGCAGGGCTTCTGGCGGGTGGAAGCGTCTCTCTATCCTGACGGAACGCTCGGTCGGCCCGAGTACCGCCGTGACGCCCGGCCGACGTTGTCCCGGGCCACGATCCGCAACCTCTGGGGGCAAACCTATCCCGCAAACTGCGATGACTTCACGGGCACGTTGCTGATAACCGAATGACGCGACCGCTCCGGCGGTGCCCGCAACGACACCGCCTGGAGCGGGAGGTCTAGCCCCGCCGTGGAGACGACCGACTAGTTGCGGCTCAAGCTCTGATAGAGCAGGCGGTTAAAGTTCTCGGGATTCATAAAGCCACCGCCGTACTGCTCATCGAACTCCGCCGTGGGCCTCGCGGCCACCGCTTCGTCCTCCGACATTCCCCGGTCGATTAGCGACTGCATACTGACGCGCGTCACTTTGAGCACATCGAGCCAGGCCGCGAGGCCGGCCGCATCGGAGACCGGGCCGTGCCCGGGAATGATGGCGGTGTCCTCGTTGGCGATGCCTAGCGCCCGATAGCCCGCAGCGATGATGCCGTTGATGTCGCCGTTACTGCTGACGTCTATAAACGGATAGACACCGTTAAAAAACGTATCGCCCATATGGATGACGTTCGCGTCCTGGAAATGCAGGATCGTATCGCCGTCGGTATGCGCGGGCGCGACGTGGATCGCACGGATGGTGTCGCCATTCCAGTGGAACGTCATTTCGTCGGAGAACGTCACGATCGGCAGGGCGCCGGAAGGTGACGCCGGGATCGGCTGATTGAAGATCTCCCTGAACTGATCCGTGCTCATCCTCGCGCGAACGTTCTCATGGGCGACGATCACTGCCCCGGCCGCACCGAAGGCCTCATTGCCCCCGGTATGGTCGCCGTGAAAATGCGTATTCACCAAGAACTTGACGTCGGCGTCGGTGACAGCGGCGATCGCCGCCATGATTTTCTCGTTGAGCGGCGCGAACTGATCGTCGACGACGAAGGCGCCGTCGTCGCCGACTGACAGCCCGATGTTCCCGCCGGCACCGACGAGCATGTAAACGCCGCCCGCTACCGGGATCGTCTCGATCTCGATAGCGGAGAAATCCTGCTGTGCCCAAACAGGCGCCGCCAGACTCGCCATGATCAGGGCCGCTACGCTTAATCGTTTCATAATATGTACTCCCTACTGGTATTCACTGTTAATTTTTCAAGGCCTCGTCCAGCACGAATAGATCCGTCAGCAAGGCTCGTAAATGAATGGACGCATTGACGTTATCGATTAGCTGAGAGCTGATTCCGGCTTGCGCCAACACCAGGCGGATCACGCCCTGGGCGCGTTTTGCGTCTTCATCGACCGCATCGAGGAAGACGCTCGCGCGCTCGGCCGCCTCCGAATTCTGCGCCTTGATATTCGCACTGACGGTCGCGCCCAGCCCTTCCAAGGCCCGCTCCATCGCCTGGAGAAAGCCCCGCAACTCGGATGCGGAACCGCCCGCGCCTCGGTCAGTATCCCTGCCCTGCGCGGCGTAGGCCAGCATGAATTCATAACCCGACTCGATAGCGTCGATACGCTCGTCCAGATTCTGCGCCGGGTTATCGCTCATCGTCGTTCCCAAGAAATGACGGACTCATCGTCGGCCGTCAAGATCGGTGTTGCCGCCGTCGAGAGGGCGGCTAGTCACTGCATTATTATCCCCGAGATCGGTGTGTCAGTTTCTTTGAATCGGGATACTAATTCACTCGGGGTCCGCCCGCCACCGCTCCGGGTCATGGTGGGCGGCATGTTCTTCCCGCGTTATCCAGCCGACGATCATCGACCGCGTGAAAAAAAGTTTCTCGGGTCGCAGTGCGAAGTAGATATGGGTCATCACCATCGTGACTAACAGCAGCGCCGCGAGGTCGTGGAGGACATAGATGGCGCCCCACGTATCCTCCCCGAGCCAGTAGGGGTCGCGCTCCCACCACGGCGTATCGATCTTGACCAACATCAGACCGCCGGTGACCAGGGTCGTCAGGATGACCAAAGTAAAGACATGATGAATGGCTTTCTGAGCGAGGGAGTACTTGCCTGCCAGGGCTGGCGGGATGTTGCCGAAGCGGAGCGTCCACTTCGCGAGCTGAACGCCGTCGCGCAAATCCCTAAGCCCGATCCACATCGAACTGAGCTCCTGCCAGAACAGCGCGCGGACCACATGGATCGAGACCGTGGCTGCCAGGACGATACCCGTCACCCAGTGTACGGTCACCCAGGCGAACTCAACCCCGAGGATAGGCAAGAATGCCGTCGCGGCGAGGATCAGGACGGCCACTGCAGTCGCCCAGTGCAGCACGCGGTCTAGCAGTGAGTGCCTGACGAGTCTGGCCACGCCGCGCCGTCCGGAGACCGCGGCCGAATTCGCCCCGCTCATAATTTATTTGCGCTTTGGAGCCAGGAACCGGCGGTAGGCAGCGTGCAGCGCGATGAAAGCGACGCCGGCGAAAAAGAATACCGGCAACAGATCCCACGACATGCCCTGAACGACCTCTTGCCCCCAGACGTCGCGGCTGACTCGGAACAGCTCCACCAGCCTAAGCGTCGCGGATAGCGCGCTTAACGAGATTCTCGAGTAGAGGAATCTTGAAGTGGTTGTAGTTCAATGGCGTTGCGCCGCGGACGGCGGCCTGGCCCGCTAGAGCGGCGGTCTCTTCGTCCTGAGGGCTGCCGGTCACGACTTGCTCGACGACCGTCAGGCGCCTCGGCACACATTGAACGGCTCCCGCCGCCAGGCGAATCCGCGTGATCATGCCCCCTTCCACGAACATCGCCGCGGCGATATTCACGAGCGGGAAGTCCCAGGTATTACGGTCGGCAACCTTCTCGAAGTAGAACTTCGCGCCGGCCCATTCGCCGGGCAGACGCACCGCAGTCAGGAGCT